>NZ_AP027059.1:1820941-2124431 GCF_030295325.1 Haliovirga abyssi
ACTACCGCTTCATCTATAAACATCTTTTGCCCTCCATTTTGTATTGCAATATTAATCAAGCATCCCATAATAATTTAAGCCTTTTTATAACAAAATATAAAAAATTTATTTTTTAAACTCTTTCTAAAAAATAGCATATCTTCTTTTTGAATAAATTTATACTTTCATATCAAATAAAAAAATAAGCTACGCTTCATCTCGTAAAACATAAATATTTTTCTAAATTTTTGGTTTCTAAAAAATTTTGCCTTGAAAAATCGCACATTTCAAAAAAATAGCGTAGCTTATTTTCTGAATAAATTTATACTTTCCTAACCAATTAAAAAATAGCCCAGCATAATGCTGGGCTAAAAAATTATAGTTCTGAGTAAACACTAACTTTCTTTTTTGATTTTCCAAATCTTTCATATTTTACATATCCATCAATCAATGCAAAAACAGTATGATCTTTTCCTAATCCTACATTATTACCTGGATGAATTTTAGTTCCTCTTTGTCTGATTAGTATATTCCCAGCTTTTACTAATTCACCACCATATTTTTTTATTCCTAAATATTTGGCATTACTATCTCTTCCATTTCTACTACTTCCAACCCCTTTTTTATGGGCGAATAGTTGTAAGTTTATGTTAAAATTTAGCACTGTTATCCCTCCTTTTCAATAATCTTTAAGTTTTTGGGATAGATTTTTTCTATTTCTTTGAGCATAATATACATACTTTCTAAAATAGCATTTAACTCCCGATTTTTTTCACTAATTTTACAATTTTTCAAATCTAATTTTAAAAAACCATCTCTATTTCCAACTTTTGGATTTAATTTTAGGTAACCTAATATACCAACAACTGCTTGTTGCATTGCAGTGGAAACAGCAGAACATACAATATCTTTTCCATACTCTTCAAAATTAGCATGTCCATTCCCAGAAAAACCTGTGATTTCTCCATTTTTTCTGTAGATTGTAACCTTAATCATTACGCTTGAATATTTTTTATTTCAAGCTCTGTATAAGGTTGTCTATGTCCTTTTTTCTTATGAAAACCTGTTTTTGGTTTGTATTTGAAATTAATAACCTTTTTTCCCTTACCGTGTTCTATTACAGAAGCCACTACTTTTGCTCCTTCTACAAATGGAGTTCCTACTTTTACATCTCCTTCATTTGAAACTAATAACACATCTGTTAATTCCACTTCGGCATCAACATCGTAAGGCAGCTTTTCAACTCTTAACTTTTGGCCTTCTTTGACCTTATATTGTTTCCCACCAGTTTTAATTATAGCATACATTAAAACTTCACCTCCTAATTATTTCTCGCCACAAAAGGTGCTACCTACCTTTCTTGTGTGCGGTACAACGTTGCCATTTTAACATAATCATTAATAAAAGTCAATCTCATTTTTTTAGTTAAAAAAATAGGATTTGCCATCGGCAAATCCCTACGGAATCATACGTGTTCAATTCTATAAATGAAATAAATTTGCTTAGAATTTTTTATAGCGTATAATATAAAAAATTAAATATTATATAAATGAATGACTACCATTTATATAAATAGTCATTAAACTATAAATAAGATTGCCGCATATAGCAGCAATCTTATTCTATTTTATATAATGATTAGACCTCCAAAAATGGTTTTCTAAAATCATACAATTAATTTATTATATTAAGTCTTCAAAAGTAGTATTGGCTAATTTTTTCTTAATAACATTTGCGACAATCTTTTTTACAACGCCTTCATGTTCACTTTTCATTGTTTTTGTAGCTGTAGCTAAAGCACGAATATCATACTGACTTGCATAAATTTCAGGAACTTTTTTCTCAAGATTCAAGAAACTATATACAGCCATAATAGCAGAACGTACTGAATATTCTACTGTAAATACACAATCGTTTTTTATTTCGCAATATTGACCTAAAAAGGCTAGATTAACGCTCCCTTCTGGTATAACTTCTGGTCTGTCACCTTTAACTCTCGGCATAAACTGACTTGTAATATAAGGCATCATCGCAGGAATAACAATACATTCATCAATATATTCTTGCATATCATTTTTGTCAATACCAAAATGATATAATAATTCTTGTAATAATTCCCTACCAGAACATTCGCTCATCTTTTTATCAATAAAATCCCCTTTGTTATCAGGAAACAGTGCATAAGCCCACGCCACTGTAGCATCAGCAGGTTGATTCTTAAACTGCGGTTGCCTGTTTACAGTTACACTTAATAACCAGTTAGAATCTTTTACTGTAATAATACCACCTGTAGCAGTTTTATTAGGAAGAAATTCTCGTTCCGCAAAACTTTCTAAAAGTTTACGCATTTTCGTACCTTTTGCAGTAATAGTATATGACTCCCATTTTGTTTTATCTATGTCACTACAGAAAACTTCTGGATTACCAAAAGATTTGTCTTTTTTTGCAATTTTTTTCCACAAACTCCAAACTGCTCCTTCACTTTTATCTAAAATTGGTGCATTTTCCATATCTCCAAGTGTAGAATTTTCTGTCATAGACCCATTAGTAAAAAATACGAAATCATCAGATGTTGTCTTTATAACTTCTTCACTATTCTCCTTATTTATATGTATTCCTGTTACAGTTTTTTTATTATCAGAAAAATCAATATCTAAATCAGTAACTATAGTATTAAATACAAAATTTACTCCTTTTGATTCTAATAATTTTTTCAATGGAAGTATCAAAGAATCATATTGATTGTACTTAGTAAATAATAAGTCTCTCATTGTACTCATACCAGGCATTAAATGGATAAAACGTTGCATATACCGTTTCATTTCTACAACACTATGCCACGTCTCAAAAGCAAACATACTCCTCCAATAAAGCCACATATCTGTATCTAAAAATGATTTATCAAAATATTCTTCAACTGTTTTTGCACCAAGATCTTCTTCTTTTGTAAGCAATAATTTAGTTAACTCTTTTGTGTGCTTTTCCTTTAAACCTAAATCTGTTTTACGATGTTTTTCTCCTCTGTTAAAAATAACTCTAACATTAGAAAAATTTGGATCGTTCTCATTTATTTCTCTAAATTCATCTAAAACAGTACGACCTTCTTCTTCGATAGATGGTACCCCCGAATATAAGTCCCATAAACATTCGTAATGTGCTTCCATCTCTCTTCCACCACGTGCAATAAATCCATTTTCAGGATTTCCAGCACCATCCATTGCTCCACCAGATATTCCATCTTGCTCAAAAATAGTTATTTGATTCCCTTCCATATGTCCATCACGCATTAAATATTCTGCGGCCGCCAATGATCCTATTCCTGCTCCAATCAAAAATGCTCTTTTCTTTTCAATTCCCTTAGGCTTGCGAGTATTAATTCTTTGATAATTATTCATGATGTACCCCCTTTTTTAATTTTTTCATAATCCAACTCTAAATTATACTCTATAGTTTACACTATCGTCAATAATTTTTTTGAAATAGATACTTTTAAATTAATATAATGAGTACTTATATATATTTTTTTATTTTTTTTATTTATGAAATTTTTGACAAATCAGAAATAAATTTATCCACCATTTCTTCTTTAGTTGCCCAAGAAGTTACAAGTCTAATTGTAGAACTATTATTATCTATTTTTTCCCATATATGAAATCCATATTTATCCCCTATTTTTTCTATTACTTTATTGGAAAATATCGGAAAAATTTGATTTGTTGTTGACTCACTTAAAAATTTATATCCTAATTTTTTAATTTCAACACTTAATTTTTTTGCCATTAAATTTGCATGAGTAGCTAATTCAAAATACAGTTCATCTTTAAACAGTTCTAAAAATTGTATTCCAATTATTCTGCCTTTTGCTAATAAAGCTCCTCTTTGTTTTAGATAATATCTAAAATCTTTTTTTAATTCACTATTTATAATTACTAAAGCTTCTCCTAAAAGAGCTCCATTTTTCGTTCCACCAATATAAAAAACATCCACTAAATTAGATATCTCCTCTAAAGTTAAATCACTTTCTTCTGAGCATAATCCTGCTCCTAATCTAGCTCCATCTAAATAAAGGTATAAATTGTTATTTTTACAAAAATTTGATATTTTTTCTAATTCTTTCTTTTTATATATAGTTCCAATTTCTGTAGAGTTTGATATAAATACCATTTTTGGTTTTACCATATGTTCATCGATATGTAAATCTAAAACTGATTTTATTAAGTCAACTGTAATTTTACCATCACTACTTTTTACTGTATTTACTTTATGGCCTGTTGCTTCTATTGCTCCTGTTTCATGTACTGATATATGACCAGTTTCTAAGGCTATTACTGATTCATATGATCTTAACATTGACGAAATAGCAATTAAATTGGTTTGTGTACCCCCTGAAAGAAAATGTATATCTAATTCTTTATTATTCATTTTATTTTTTAACAGTTGTTTTGCTTTTTCTGAATATTCATCATTTCCATATCCATTTTGTTGCTCAAAGTTAGTGTCTATAAGAGCTTTTAAAATTCTTTCATGAGCACCTTCACTGTAATCATCTTTAAAATTATATACTTTTTTTTCATTTGTAATATTTGTCATTAGTTCCTCCTCGAAGTAAAATTTTATGTTTTAGGAACGTTTAAAAAATAAGTTTCTCATTTTTTGTTATAAAAACGCTTAAAGAACATTTAAAAAGTAATTTTATATATTTTATTATAAAAACGCTTGAATCGTTGCGTATTTTATAATAAAATGATAAGGTTGTTTTTAAATCGTTCCTAAACCATTGCGTATTTTAAAACAAAATCGGAAGGTTATTTTTAAGCCGTTCCTTAGTTATTATTTTTTTATTTTCTTCATAAATTCTTTAGAATTCACTATAAATCTTGTATGATTTCCTATCCCTATTTTTCCATCTTCATCGCTAACCGTTAATTTAAACTTTAATTTTTTTCCATCAATTTCTATTAATTCTGATATACATTCAACTTTTTTAGCTACCAAAGTTGCTTTTATATGTTTTATATCTACTGCAATCCCTACTGTTGTTTCTCCTTCTTCTAATAATGGATTTACACATTCTTCTGATGTATATTCCATAAATGCTATCATTGATGGAGTAGAATATACTTTCAATACTCCTGATCCCACTTTATCTGCTAATTCCTCTCTTTTTACTTCTCTTTTACATTTTTTTATTAATCCTATTTTTAATTCTTCCATTTTTCTCCCTTCTTTGCAATAAATTAAGCCATTTTTCCAACCATCTCACCACAGGAAGTTAGAAATTAAACTCAAATCAACATTTAATATGTTTTTATCTCATATTTATTTTTATTATACTACAAATCTATTACCTTTGACAAACACTTATTTTTTATAATAAGAATAAATTTATACTTTTCTAGTAAATAAATAAATTCAAATACCTCGAAGCAAGCTTCGAGGTATTTAACAAAATACTCTAAATAAATTTATTTTTTTATCTTTTTCAAAACAGCATTTGCTACATTAGGATTTACCATTATTCCAGGTCCACAAATACATCCACCTTCACATGCCATCCCTTCCATCAAATCAAATTTTTCATTTTTCAGTTTAGAAAACAGTTCTTTACTTTCTTTTAATCCATCCATTTTAATACAACTTATCTCTTTTCCTTCTAATTTATTAATTACAGCTTGAGCAACTCCGCCTGAATGTGCAAAATTCCACCCATCAAAAGAACCTTCATAATCAACATCTTCTATCTCTGCTGGCTCTACTCCACAACTTATAAATAATGCTCCTAATTCTTCAAATGTAATAACATAATCAACTATTTCTCTATTTATATCTTCATTTTTTTTTGCAATACACGGTCCTATAAATACTATTTCACAATCCTCTTCTTCTTTTATTTTTTTTGCTAAAGCTATCATTGGAGAATCAGAAGGAGATATATTTTTTATATAATCTTTTTGATGTTTTTTTATATAATCTACAAATGCAGGGCAACAAGATGTTGTCACTAATTCATTAGAATTTTCTATATATTCACTTTCTTCTTCTGCAACCATATCTGCTCCTAATGCCACTTCATAAGCTTTATTAAATCCTGCTCTTTTTAATCCATTTTTTATTTGTCCTATTGTAACTTTAGGTCCAAATTGTCCTGCTACAGATGGAGCAAAAATAGCTATAACACTTCTTTTATTATCTTTTTTTATTCTATTTAATACTTTTATTAAATCTAATTTTGATTCTATTGCTCCAAAAGGACAAGCTATATAACAACTTCCACAATTAACACATTTTTCCTCTTCTATTTTAGGAGTTCCATTTGGATTTTTAGTTATTGCTTTTAATTCACATGAGTTTTCACATGGCCTTTCTAATTTTACTATAGAATAATAACTACAAGCTCGTGCACACAATCCACACCCAATACATTTATCCAAATCTATTTTAGCTTTTGAATTTTCAATAGTAATCGCATTTTTAGGACACACCGATTTACATGAGTGTTCTATACAATTTCTACAAAGATCCGTAACATAATATTTATTTGACGGACACACATCACACGCCTCTTCTATTATCTGCAATATTTTAGAAGAGTTACTATATTTAGAATTTTTTTCTAAAATTTCATCTATATTTTCAGCCACTTCATACATTTCCATATCTTTTGACTTTTCATAATCCATTCCTAAATATATTTTTATTCTCTGATTTAATATTTCTCTTTCTTGATAAATAGATTCTCTATATTTAGCTTCATTACCTGGTAATATTTTTTTTGAAAGTTTCGGTAACTCTTTTTTCAAATTATTATTTATTGTGGCTCTTGCTAATTCTATTAAAGTTTTTCTTCTTAATTTTATTTTTTCATTTAAAATAAAGTTACGCATTTATACCTCCTTTAAATCCTTTACTATTTGAATTAATTTTTCCTCATTCATATCTTCATAAAACTTTCCATTTATTTCTACTATAGGCGGAATTTTTTCTCCATTACAAAATCCAAAACAAGTTGCAAAACCCACTTCTATATCATCTGTTATTTCTAATGGAAATTTTTTCTTTATATCCACTAAACTTGAAGACCCCATTAAATGGCATGTTGTACCTACACATATTTTTATTTTTACTTTCATTTTTTTCTCCTTTCTTACAATATAATTTTCGAATTTTTCTCTAACAATACTCTATATTTACTGTTTTCCCCAATCTCTCCAAATTTTTAGATAATCCTCTTATTAACGTTGATCTAATTGACATATCAAATGGCAAATTCGGATTATGGTAAAATGCATTAACTTTTCTTCCTACTAATATATTCACTTCATCACATTCAGTTAATATACTAAATAATTTTTCTCCGGAATTCATCTTTTCGGGAATGTTTATTTCATGCATATTATCTTTACACTTATCCAACATTCTATTTAAATATTTCAGAGTTAATACCCCTTCTGTTATTAAATCAACCCCTTTCATTGTTCCTGTTGGAGGTAATTTCCCTAATTTTTCTCCTTCTAACTTTATTTCTATTTCTTCATCTAAAACTCTACTAACTATATTTGAAGTTGTTCCTCCACAAATAACTTTTTTCCCTATTCTGCTGAAAAATCTCTTTACGTAATATTCATCTGTTTTTGGATTAAGCGGCGGACCTGTAAATATTGTAGCTATTGGGTTTTCTATAGATTTTATACCTATTAACGTCGAATCATCTCCCGGCTCAAATCCGTAATAGCTTTCTGTAACTGCTATTAAACTATCAACAATATATTTTATTTCTCTAGTTTTTCTATACATTCTTTTTAAATAATTTGCTATATTTTCTTCTCCCCATCCAAAATTCATTAATCTTCCCAAACCTGCATGAACTAATCCATCTGACATTATAAAAATAAAGTCTTCTGCAAAAATTTCAAATTCTGTTATTTTTATATCTTTTTCATTTATTCTTTTTGTAATATATTTTGGCTTATATAATTCTCCTTTTGTCAATATTACAGGGGATGGATTATCATAATTTATTATTTTCACTTTTCCTGATTTAAAAATCTGTACTAATGTAAATGTAGAATATGCAATCCCACGCACTTTACATACTGGAAGAGTTTTTGTGATTGTGTCTACAATTTCTTCAATTTTTACCCCTTTTTTATACATTGTGCCAATAATCTCTGTTGTTAAAATCGAAAGTATACTTGCCTTTATTCCACTTCCCATTCCATCTGATAATATTATCAATTTAGAATCTTCTGTTTTTCCCAATTGATAATTATCTCCACATACCTGCTCTCCAAATTTATTTAAGCTATTTTTGTATACAGTAGCAGAAATCATTTTAATCACCTATCCTCTTTTTTTAATATTTCTAATAATTTCACTAAACTTGCTTTTGTTTCCCCTGTAGTTTCTCCTAAAATTGATGCTATTTCCTGCCCTACTTTCATCTGTTTATCTACAATTTTTTCCAATTCTCCTATTACTTGTATTTTTAAATTTTTCATCTCTTTTTCATTCTTTTCTTGCAATGTAATATCATGAAATATTTTTACTATTAAATTTTCATTGTCTATTCTAAACATAACTTCTGACAATATTATTGATTTTTCAGGATACTCTTTTATCTGTTTTTTATTTTTTATTTTTCCTATTGTAAAATCTACAAAATCATCTATATCATCAAAAAAATCATTTACAGCTCTTCCAATTACATCAGTCCCATTTAGTTTAAACATATTTATAAATCCACTATTAACTGCTTCTACTCTTAAATTCTCATTAACAACCAATACCCCATTAGGGTCATAATCAAATATTTTTTCCCAAATATTCATACTCATTTAATTTTTCTCCTTTTCTAGCTCTTCTATATAGGGAATTAATTCACTATATAATCTATCTTTACAATTGTTAGGATTATAATTTTTAAAAATTTTATCCCCTATTTTTATAGCTACTCCTTGATTACAAGGCCCTAAGCAAAATGAACCTTTCAACTCTAATATGTTATGCTCTGTTCCTTTATTTAATTTTTCAAATTCATTTTTAAATATTGTTATTATTTTATTTGAACCTTTTAGATAACATGCACTTCCCATACATATGTATATATCCATTTTTCCCTCCAATTTCTTAATTTTTATCCTAAATAAGCAGAAAGGCTCTAAAAAGAGCCTCCCAAAACTGTTTTATATTTCTCCATTAAATCCTTTTATATATAATTCTTTTATTTCACTTATCAATGGATATCTAGGATTAGCTCCTGTACATTGGTCATCAAATGCTAATTCAGACATTTTATCCAATTTTGCATAAAATTCTGTTTCACTTACTCCTGCTTCTTTTATAGATTTTGCAATATTTAATTTTGATTTTAACTCTTCAATTGCTTTTATCAAATTATCTACTTTTTCATCAGGTGTATTTCCACCAAGTCCTAAATAATCTGCTATTTTAGCATATCTAAATTTAGCTTGTGGATATTTATATTGAGGGAATGCTGCTTGTTTTCTTGGATTATCAACTGCATTATACTTAACTGCTTGTGATATAAGCATAGCATTCGCAAGACCATGAGGTACATGGAACATAGCTCCTAATTTATGAGCCATTGAATGACATACTCCTAAGAATGCATTTGCAAAAGCCATTCCTGCCATTGTTGAGGCATAATGCACTTTTTCTTTTGCTTTTAAATCTTTATCTCCATTTTCATAAGAAGCTGGTAGATATTTAAATATTAATCTAATTGCTTCTAAAGCTAATCCATTTGTATATTCATTTGCTAAAACTGATACATAAGCTTCTAAAGCATGAGTTAGCGCATCTATTCCAGAAAATGCTGTTAATGCCTTAGGCATACTAAGTACCAATTCTGGATCAACTATAGCCATATTTGGTGTAAGTTCATAATCTGCTATTGGATATTTAAATCCTGTTTTTTCATCTGTTACTACTGCAAATGGAGTTACTTCAGAACCTGTCCCTGATGTTGTTGGAATAGCTACCATCATCGCCTTGCCACCCATTTTAGGGAATTCAAATATTCTTTTTCTTATATCCATAAATCTCATTGCTAAATCTTCAAATATTACTTCTGGATGTTCATATTGTACCCACATAATTTTAGCTGCATCCATAGGAGAACCTCCACCTATTGCAATTACTACATCTGGCTCAAAAGAATTCATTCTCTCTACACCTTTTTTTATAGTCCCAAGTGTAGGATCTGGCTCTACATCATGAAACACTTCACTTTCTACTCCTATCTCTTCTAATATTTCTGTTACTCTATCTGCATAACCTAATTCAAATAAAGGTTTATCTGTCACTACAAATGCTCTTTTTTTATCTTTTAGTTCTTTTAACGCTAAAGGTAATGCTCCATATTTGAAATATACTTTTGGCGGAACTCTAAACCACAACATATTTTCTCTCCTTTCAGCAATTGTTTTAATATTCATTAAATGTTTTACTCCTACATTCTCACTAATAGAATTTCCACCCCAAGAACCGCAACCTAATGTTAATGATGGTGCTAATTTAAAGTTATATAAATCTCCTATTGCCCCTTGAGAAGATGGCATATTTATTATAACTCTTCCTGTTTTTAATTTTGCTCCAAAATAATCTATTCTATCTTGATTAATAGTTTGATTTGTATATAAAACTGATGTATGTCCCATTCCACCAATTTCAACCATTCTAACTGCTTTTTTTACTGCTTCTTCAAAATTTTCTGCTCTATACATTGCTAATACTGGAGACAATTTTTCATGAGCAAATGGTTCTGTTAATTCTGTAATTTCTACTTTTCCAATTAAAATTTTTGTTTCTTCTGGTACATTTACACCAGCTAATTCTGCTATTTTAAATGCTGATTGCCCAACTATTCCTGCATTTAATCTACCATTTTTTAAAATAGTATTTCTTACTTTTTCTTTTTCATCTTCATTTAATATATAAGCTCCTCTTTCTAAAAACTCTTTTTCCACTTCATCATATACTTCGTCTAATATAATAACTGATTGCTCTGAAGCACAAATTGTACCATTGTCAAAAGTTTTACTTAATAATATAGAACTTACTGCCATTTTTAAATGTGCTGTTTCATCTATAATTGCTGGTGTATTTCCAGAACCAACTCCTATTGCAGGTCTTCCTGATGAATAAGCAGCTTTTACCATTCCAGGCCCACCAGTTGCAAGTATCAAATTTGAATTTTGCATTAAATATTGTGATAATTCTACAGAAGGCTCATCTATCCATCCAATTATATCTTTTGGAGCTCCTGCTTTTATTGCTGCATCCAATACTAATTTTGCTGTTTTATTAGTACATTCTTTTGCTCTTGGATGTGGTGAAAATACAATTCCATTTCTTGTTTTTAATGCTAATAGTGCTTTAAATATTGCAGTAGAAGTAGGATTTGTTGTTGGAATTATTCCTGCTATTATTCCTATTGGTTCTGCTATTTTTTTTATTCCGAATGTGTCATCAACTTCCAATATTCCACAAGTTTTATCATCTTTATATTGATTATATATATATTCTGCTGCAAAATGGTTTTTTATAACTTTATCCTCTACAATTCCCATTCCTGTTTCTAATACTGCATCTTTTGCTAATTCTATTCTAGCGTTATTTGCTGCTAATGCCGCAGCTCTAAATATCTCATCCACCTGTTCTTGAGAAAATTTAGAAAATTTTTGTTGTGCATCTCCTACCCTTTCCAAAAGAGCTTTTAATTCGTCTACATTTGTAACTTTTAATTCTTCCATTTTTATTACCTCCTCAATGTTTTGTGATTTTTTTAACTATATTTTTTAAAAAAATTTAATTTAAGCTTGATTAAAATTTAATCTTATCAGTGTAAAAATTATACTTTTTTTATTACATATCTTTTTTTAAATTACCATTTTGATATGTTATTACTGGGATTTCAGTGCATTTTTTTATTTTTTAATTATTTATATACTTTTATTATTATTATGAAATCACTTTATAATAAATTTATTTCATACTTGCTATTTCACTTGTTCTTTTTTTCACGTTAAGTATATCACTTTGTTGTGGGGTTGTCAACTGTTTTTTTGAAAAAAATAAACCTAATATAGTTTATGGCTATGTTAGGTTTATTTTTAATATATTCTTATTTTCATAAAGCCATTTCTTAATATGAAACTCAGGTTAAATTCATCTGTATATCTCTTTGATTTCTTTGACATGATATTCTCCATGTTTTCTTTTTTTTATTCTATCATGTCCAAGTATTTTTTGTATAATTTATCACTGAAGATACATTTGTTGCATAACATTTTGACAGTTCAGGCGATGTGCTTGAGAGTTGTGAGCGATAGCGAAACCTCAAAATCATATAGTCTGCTGTCTGTTATGACTCTGTATTCAGACGGAATTTCATATATAGCTTCAATAGAATAATTTTTTTTTAGTTTTTCAATCCGAAATCTCAAAACATACAAAAGACGCTATAGGAAGTACTATCGGCTATGCTTACTTATTTTTTTCTAACTTTTTCATTCCTTCAATAGCTTTTTTGTTGGATAAAATTTTCATTTGTTCTATTGCAACTCTGTTAAGATTTATCAGTCTTTCTTTTTGATTTAAACCAGCTTTTATATACTCAGAATTTAGGTTTTTGAGGTTCGCAAGAATAAGCAGTTGTTCAAGGCTTGCATAATCTCTTATATTTCCATCTTTATCTGGATTTTTCTCTCTCCATTCTTTTGCTGTCATTGAAAAAAGAGCCATATTTAATAAATCAGCTTCATTCGCATAAGTAAAGCTTTGTTGTTGAGGAGTTAAATCTTTGGGAATTAAATTTTCTTTTATTGAATCCGTATGAATTCTATAATTAATTTTTGCTAAAGTTCTACTTACATCCCATTCGATATTTTTTCTGCTATTTTCTTCATCGATTAATCTTTGAAACTCTTTTATTAGATAAAGTTTAAACTCTGCTGATACCCAAGAAGCAAATTCAAAAGCAATATCTTTATGGGCAAAAGTTCCTCCATACCTTCCACTACTTGTTGTTATTCCAATTGCATTTGTCCCTTCTATCCATTTTTTAGGAGACATAGTAAAAGCATTTCTGCCTGCTTCATTTTTAAACCCGTCGAATTCGACGGGTTTAAAATCACTATTATTTATTTTCTCCCAAAGACCTAAAAATTCAATTGTATCTTTACTTCTTAACCAATTTTTTATAACATCATTTGGAGAATCACTTTTATACTTTGCAATATCAGTAAGTGATATATAATCAGATTGATTAGCCTTTTTTACAGATATTGAAATTCCTTTTACATCTACTTTTTTTGCCATTTTACCTCCTGAATATCAAATTAAAATCTACTAATTCTTTTTATAAATTTGACTTATTAAAATCGTCTAATAGTTCTTCTAAATTACACTTAATATTGGCACAATTCTCCAAAATAAGTTTTGCTCTTTTTTTTATCACTTCATTTTCAGTTCCCATCCCAACATCATATGCTGTTTTTCCAAATAAATCGTAATTATCCCATCCACCATAGCCTGTTGCTTGCACATAATTACTATCTATAGAATCCAATATTTTAATTTGATTTATTTCTTCGAATTTTATAATAATCTTACCAAAATTATTTAGATGATACTTAACAATGAACTTTGCTATTAAATCCTCTTCTAATATTTTTAATATTTTACTGTAGACCTCCGAATCAAATAATCCTTTTTTTACTTTTTCATCTATGGAAATATTGTTGATTCTATCAGGTATTTCAATTTGTGTACTCAATTCAAATTTAGGTTTTTCAACAATTGGTTTCCCTTCAATCGCGTTAATAAATTCGTTTAACTTTTCATCATTTAAATCAAAACTTGGATTAAGTTCTATTCCAAATATAGATTCCATATAATCTGGTTTAACGCTTATTCCTTCTAAAAATACAGGTATAAATTTTTCTTGTTTAGTATTTCTATATACTTTTGGGCTAATAATTGAAGTTTCTACTCCAACGCCACTAATTCTATTATTAGCTTTATTTACATACTCTTTCTCGCATATAACGAATACTTTTTCAGCTTCTCTTATAGAATTTTCCATAAAAGAATCTATGTTATGTCCAGGTCTTATTTCCCATTTATCTAAAATAACATCATATTTGCTTGATAATTTAGTTGCCAAATCTATTACCAATTGATCATAACGTTCCCAACAATATGATAAGAATATTTTTTTCATAAAATCACTTCCTTCACTAAAATATTTTGTAGATGTTACTTCTATACTTAGACGGATACGATGTCCGTCGAGAACAATATTTTGAGATTTAGGATTAATTCGCAGTATATCTCTTACGATATTTTTTATTCTCTTTGGGTCATAATAGACTTCCATTAGGAAAATAACCTAGTCTGAATATGTGTCATAACTCCGTGGCGGGTAAACGATGGGCGTTAGCCAAGATTGGGGGAGTTCGACACCCACCCGCACTCAACAATCTTGGCTAACGTGTTCACTGCATGCAATGTCCCAAAGCCGTACAACAAGGAAATGAACCTTAGAGCTTGCTCTTGGTAAATGACGCCGTAACTCGGTAGGGGATGGAATATCCGTATGTGCAGAGTGTTAGCTGATCGTTGATTCAAATTCAATATCTCCAAGTGTTTTTCTATCAGTAAAATATTGACCGGTAAGTCGATCTCTATTTTCGATTTTTAAGCGACAAATTCCATAATGAATTTCACTCCTATTCCGTACATTTGCATTAGGAGTATTCAGATAATAGTATACTAAAAATTTTTCTCCATATTCTGTGTAAATTTTACTCATTATTGCTTTGCTTTCACTTTCATCAGTTTTTAAATATATTTGTATGGCAAACAAATTTTGAACAATTCTTATTTTTGCTTCCCTTTTATTTCCATCAAATTCAGATATAAGAAAACCATCATACTCTTTATGTAATTTTGGGGTTTTACTTAGAGGATTAAACTTCCAAAAGAAGTGAATATAAGACATTGATAGCACTATTACTATCGAAATTGTTTTACCTATATTTTCAAGAATAGATTTATCGACAAACATTTTATCTACTAAAAGATAAATAATTATTGATATAATTATAATACTTTTTATATACCATTTTAGATTTTCTTCCATGATACCTCCCTCCTTATATTTCAATTTCAAAATATTCGTTTATTTCCTTGATAAATTTTTTATATTTATTAACCATTTCTTCATTACTAAATAAGACTTTTATTCCATTTACCTCCTTAAAAGTACCTAACATAAAGTTATTATTATTCAAATATATCAAAATATCATCAAAAGTATACTTTAATAAAGAATATTTACTAAATAAGTCATTTGGAAGATTCCATAACAGTGACTCCAATCCAAATGACGAAACCTGCTCTACTGATTTATAGCCATCTTCTTTCATTAAATTTCTTATTTTTTTTAAAATTCTTACATGTTTTTTAAAATAATAATTTGTTTTATTATTCTTTTCTTTCCCATTTATTATATGCTGTTCAGGATAATTCCTTATTCTTCCACCACTATCAGGTCTAATCTCAATTCCACCAATATAATTTGAAGAATCAAAGTTATAATCATCTTTATAATTTCTTAGACGATATGCTGGAACCACATCAGCATCAACTCTATAGCTATTGCCAATAACTTTCAAAGATTTATCATTCCTTATAACACCTTGATTATTAAATTTTAAATTTAAAGCTCTTTCTACATCATCCTTCAATTCTTTAGCCGAATAAGTTCCATCTGTGAAAAAATATTTTTCCCCCGTAATTCCTGCCCTATACTCAGGAATAAAGGTTGATTCCAAAATAACGGCCACATCTACATCACTATGACTTCTAATATTCGTATTGTTTGCATAAGAACCTTGTATAAGAATTCTCAATTTTTTACTATAGTCACTAGTATTCATATCTAGTGTATAAGAAAATGTATCCTCACTATATTTTTTTATAACTTCACTATTGTCTAAATACCCTGATAGTTTCATAGCATCTCTAACCATTTTTATGGCATTTTTACACTTTTCATCTTCAGTTTGACTTAATGGTAGTGCGAATTTTTTCAATAATTCTTCATCAAATTTCATTTTTACTTTCCTCCTAAGCTTAAAATGTCAGCTAACGGTTCCAGTGTATGCGATGTGAATTGAGGCATTAGAGTGGTGCAGCCTGAGGCTCGTGAGCTTGCAAACCTCCGAAGCAAACCACGTCCCATAAGGGCTTGCCGAAATCATATCGTATACACTGTGTTATACACTGGCTCTAGTCTTAACTTCATTTTTATTTAATACCGTTTAATTTACCTTTAAATCGCTCCCATTTTTCCTTAGGAGAACACGAGTTTCGACGGATATCATTACTTAATCACCCCAATGTTCTAATTGAGCATATTCCAGATTTGACTCTTTTTCATAGAATTCTGCTAGTTTTTTTAAAAGTTTTTTTGTTTTGCTATGTAGAGGATTTATCTTTAAACTATTATTTTTGTATTCTTCAGCAATTGCTCTCTCTTCATTTCCAGCATCATAAATATTTTTATGTGATACTCTAATTCCATTAGGATATATTTTTCCATGTAAAATTCCATCAAATAATTCTTTACAATAGTATTTTTCTAAAACATCTCTGATAACTTCATGTGGCCACACTTCATCAGAGCCTTTGGGTGATTTTGATAACATTTGTCCTATTATAGTGTAGACAGATTTAGTGTAATTATGATCTTTAGAAAATTTTGTTACATATTCAAGCCAACTTAAAAGAGTATTTTGTTCTATAGAATCATTTAGATTAATATTAAACTTCCAGATATCAAAAAATTCTTTTATATTTAGATAGATTTGTATGTTATTATCCAATTTTTTAAAATAATTTCCATCATCATCTCTAAATCCCATTTTCAATATTTCAATAAAAAATTCTGGATTAGTAATAATTTCTTTATTTAAAATTTCCGGATTTACATCAATATATCTAAATATTTTTAAATAGTTCCATTCTAAAATCATTAATTTGTTTTTATCATAATCATTTTTGTTATATACATATTTAAATAATTCTCCAAAATTGTAACTAGAAATAGTTTTTTTTTGAGAAGTTAAATATCCTTCTAAAGCTAATACAATAAGATTTGATGGTATATCTTTATTCCTATAACATTCATGATATATAAAATTTATTGCTTTTACATAATGTTTATAGTACATTAGTTTTTCAATTAATTTGATAGCAACTTTTGATTCATTTGTTCTAAATTCAGCTTGCAGTTCAAAGTATAATTTTTCAATTTCTATATTTAAAGATAAAAAGTCTAATAATTCACTAGTAATATCTTCATATTGTAGCAACATAACTTTATTTTCATTACTTAATAGAGCTGTATTATTTAAGAAATTAACAATTATTGACACTCCTTTTTCACTAACAAAATATCGAACAAATCCATGTATAACTCTATATTTTTTTAAGTCTAATAATTTTAGAATAAATTCTTTATCAATGTTGTCAAAAAATAACTCACCACAATAATATCCAATATGAAAAAGTGAACTAGAGTCAGATTTTTTTATTAAATCAAAAATTAGACTTCTATCTTTATTAGCAATTTCTACTAAAGCTTCACATCTTAATTTTTTTGCCTTACTTCTTGAGACTTCCCAATTTTCTTCATCTTGAAACAAATTATATTCACTATTTTGAAATAACCAAAGATTTTTTAAAATAATATCTTCAATAATTATATGATCTTTTAGTTCTGTTAATTTATCTAAATAATTACCTTTTATGGCCCAGTAAGTATTTTTAAATCTAATATGTCTGTTTATTTCTTGTTCTATTTCTACTTTTAAAAGTTGTAATTTATCTTCACTTAAATTTTTAGTATAAGAATAAATACTGGATAATACTAAATCTTTAAGATTATTAGGTAAATTAGAATAGTCAGATATTAAATCAAAACAACATTCAACATTGAATATATTATTACACTTAAGTTCAATTATTCTTTCAGTTTGTATTAAAATTTCTTTGTTATTATGATATTCTCTTTTCTCTAATCCCCATTCTCTATAAATAGGAGAACTATTAGGAAATAAAACTGCATGAGGTTTTGGTAATATGTTAGTTACTAATCTCCAAGCCTTTTGAGCATCTTTTTTAAAAAAACTCTCAATAGCTGCTAAACGAAATTTATACTCAACAATTGTTTGAGGCCAGTATAAATTAAAAATATTTTCTAGTGAACGCATAGGATTATTATTATTATAGTCAATAGTGAAACAATCTACCAATTCAAACAGAATATTAACACAATCAGAAAAATATTCCTCATTCCATACCAATTTTTCAATTCCCCATAAAATAGACATATATGATTTATCTCCACCATAAAAACTGTCTACAGGTTTAAATAGAGATAAAAAATCTTCATTATCTCTATTATTTAAAATAAAATCAACTACGATATCAGGAGAAATCTCTGATAAAATTTCAAAATTTTCTATAAAAGTCTGCAATTTCTGTTTGCTATCAATATTTTTTATAATATTTTTAATAGAATAATCAATTTTTAATTGATAACTATCATTTATACATACCAAAGTTGTAATACTTTTCAACATTTCATTTTTTAAATTAGAAGAAAAATCAGTAGTTTTATTGTATAGTTGCCAAAATTGTTGTTTGCCTTCTTCTAACTCAAACTTTGGATTAGTTACTTTCATAATTTCTTCAAATTGTTCTATAAAAATTTCAAATTTTGAAGAATCAATTTTATTATGCAATTTATACCATAATTCCTTATAATTTGTAATTTTCCAAATTGAGTTAATTTTTTTTATCGGAGGATCAACTTCGTAAGTCCAATTAAGCAGTTTATTAATATACTCTGAATATTTTTCGTTAGATATTTTTTCTATAATTTCTTTATCTTTTACATTTTCATCATTCCAACATCCGACTAGTAATGCAGGGAGTAATTCTACTAAATTAGGCTTTTTAATCCAATCTGATTCTTTCAATAGCTGATTTTTTGAAGAAAGTCTGATCAATCTAAATATGCTCCCTTTCATTTCTCTCTCAAGCTCATATTTCTTATTTGAATCAATTTGAATATTTCTTAATTCTTCTGAAATTTTACCTCTATTGATAAATGATAATTCTATTCCCTTATCAATACTACCTTTGTACTCCTTTCCAAATGTAAATAATTGTTTATTGTTAGAGTTCGTAATTGGTGAGGTAAAATCATAATATGTTATTAAATAGTGATTTTTCAAGTGTTTAGAAGTTAAATCCCAATCTTCTTCACTTTTTACAATTAATGTTTTTGAAATAATATTATCCTTTTTGTCACTTTCTAATTTTTTAACAACTGCAATAAATGATAGTATCGCTTCTTCTTTTGATTCTCCAATAATATTTAAGAATGGCTTGTCATTTTCTATCCAAATTTTAATTAATTTCTCTTCTTTTTCTCTACCTGCTAAAATCATATTTGATGTTATTTCAAATTCTGTTTCTCCAACAAATTTATCCCAAAATTCATTTATACTTAAGAAATTATCAATTTGTAGTTTATGTATCATTCCTTTTAACCACTTTGAAATTACAGGAAATAACTCTAACCATTCTTCTAAATCACATGCATCATAAATTTTAATATCTTTCCATATACCATCTTTTTTCTTTTCGTTAATCCAATCATTCTTTGTAGTAAATAGTCTAGGAGTAACAAAAATAAAAGTTGAATTACTTTTATCAATTCCTAAATCTTGTTCAGAACGTTTAGAGTAATCACTTTCAAGTTTTAATTTCACATTTTTATTTGTTCCGATTTCCCATATAGAAATTCCTTTTGGGATATATTTCTTATTATTTTCAACTTCAACAAATCCATCCAATCCTGAATACTGAACACTATCTCCACTTGGAAATCTAGAATATTTTATTTCGTTATTACCATAAGAAGCATATATAAGTTTTTTTACTAAAGTTGGACATTCCTGTTGAGATTCTTTAGAATTTGTTTCTGACCATAATTTTAAGTCATTTGTAGTTATCCATTTAAAATCCATAGCAAACCTCCTTGAACAATCTAAAATTTCTTTATAAAAGGCGGTATAGGAAGTACCGCTGACTAAAATAAAAAAATGGGATTGATTTTTATTCAAATATCTAAAGTATAAACCTGCTTGCATATAACTCGTTTATACACGCATAAAACCTTCGCATATCCCTCCATATAGTTCGTATATACGCAAATCTATCCATCTTCAAATAAATATTTTTTTGATTTATATATCTTTTTATACTCTTCTAGTTTTATTAAAAACTGTTTTGATCAAGCTACCACTCCGTCTTTATTCCAATTAAATTCTACTATATTTATTCATCCTATGTCAATATTTATATTCATTATCTTTATGTTTTCCAATTCTAAATCCCGTGATAATTTTACGGCATTTCCATATAAGTTTTACTTTCACTTAGAAAAAGATTAAAAATAACATTCATATCTTATTTTAAAATATATAATTTTTATAACAAAATATGAAATTTTTTTAAATATTCTTCAATAATTAAATTATTTTTCTAATTTTTTAAAATTTCACTATCCTTTTTTCTTTATTACTAAGCATTGCTAATTCTATTATATGTATCACATCAGTTGCACTTTCTGGAGTAACAGATAAATTTTCTTCTCCTGCTATAGCTTTATATATATTTATATAAAAATTTCTATAATCTCCATTTTCGCTCTCTATTTTTCCTTTTATATTCATTCCATTTATAGTGCTATTTATTTCTCCCCATATGTTTTCTGGTTCTTTTCCCCAGTTAGAAATATCTTTTGGAATATTCCCTTTTCTCAATTCTTCTTCTTGAATATCTGTCCCACTTTTTACAAATGTGCCTTCTCTTCCAAACACACTATATTTATACCCTTTTTCTCTAACAAGCATGCTAGCCTTTAAAGTAACTTTTAATTCATCATAATAAAGTATTAATTCAAAATTATCAATTACAGTAGAGTTTTCTCTTTGCATTCTTAAATCAGCAAATACCTCTTTTGGACGTCCAAATAGTTCAAGTGATTGATCTATTAGATGACTTCCAAGATCGTAAAGTATACCGCTTCCTACTTTTTTTGCTTCTTTCCATGTACCATCTTTTATATAATTTCTAAACCTATCAAAATGAGCTTCATATTCTACTATTTTTCCAAGAGTTTTACTCTTTATTACTTTTTTTACTGTTAAAAAATCACTGTCCCATCTTCTATTATGATTTACTGAAACTATTTTATTCATATTTTTTGCAATTTTTATAAGCTCAATAGCCTCTTTTGTTGTAACAGTAAATGGCTTTTCAACTACCACATGTTTCCCAGCAAAAAGTGCTTTTTCAGCAAACTCTTTATGTAGAAGATTTGGCAATGCTATTACAACAATATCTATGCTTTTATCATACAAAATCTCCTCATACTTAGATACAATTTCAGCTTCTGGATATGTTTCATTTGCTTTTTTTATATTTTCTTTGTTAGAAGTCATTATCTTTTTTATTATATAATAATCTTCAAGGCTTGCTAAAATTGGTGCATGAAATACTCTCCCTCCTAATCCAAATCCTGCTATTCCTATGTTTAATTTCTTCATTTTTTACCTTCTTTCATTTATATATAATGATTATACCCTCGTATACCTTCCTCCACTTATACTTTTTATAATCCCTTTTATCTCCATTTCCATTAAATACACTAAAATATTATTTCCTTTATACCCAGTCTCCATTATTAATTCATCCAAATTTTTCTCTACTACTAATTTTTTATATAAAATTTCTTCTTCTTTTGAAAGTATTATATGTTCATTTTCAATATCACTTTTATCTGTATCCCAATTGAATTCTTCTAAAATATCTTCTGCATTTGAAACTAATTTAGCTTCACCTCTTTTTATTAAATTATTACAACCTTCAAAAGATGGATATGAAATAAATCCTGGAACAGCAAAAAGTTCTCTATTTTCATCTAAACATATTTTTCCAGTAATTAGACTCCCACCAGATTTATAACTTTCACAAATTAATATTCCATTAGATAATCCTACAATTATTCTATTTCTTTCTGGAAAGTTCCATCTCAATGGTTGTGTCCCAATTGGATATTCTGAAATAATTAATCCTTCATTTTCTATTTTTTCCCATATTCTTTTATTTTCATATGGATAAATTACATCTAAACCTGATCCAACTACAGCCACTACATTCCCGCCACTTTTTAATGCTGTATTTAATGCTATTGCATCTACACCTAATGCTAATCCACTTATAATTGTAACTCCTGACTCTATTAATTCTTTTGTTATTTTTTTAGTAGCTGATTCTCCATAAGCTGTTATTTTTCTTGTGCCTATTACACCAATTGTCTTATTTGGAATTTTCATTTCACCTTTATAATATAAAAACAGTGGTGGATTTGATATTTCTCTTAATAAATATGGATATTTTTCATCTTTCAAAGATAATATTTTTATACCTAATTTATCATATTTTGATTTTTCTAACATTATTTCTTCATCTGTAATTTTTTTTATTTTTATTAATTTTTCTTTTTTTATTTTTAATTTCAATGATAAGATATTTAGATCTGAATTTATTATATTTTCAAAGTTTTCAAATTCAATCATTAATTTGTATATTTCACCTCTTGTTAAACCTGCTAAATGTAATTTATACCATTCATTCATCTGTTTCTCCTTTTTATTTTAATAGATATTTTTGATAGTGTTAAGTTTTTGTAGAAAAAAGAATTTCAGCACAAAGAAAAAAATTATTTAAAACCACGGTATAAATACAGATTAAAACTAACAAGTAAAAAACAAGCTATACTTCATATAATAAAACATAAATATTTTCCTGAATTTTTGGTTTCTTAAAAATTTTACTTTGAAAAACAGCATATCTCAAAAAATGGCGTAGCTTATTTTCTAAATAAATTTATACTTTCCTAATAATCCAAAAAATATTTTTCTTTTATTAGTGTATATTTGTGTCCATTCGTGGCAAATCATCTGCCTTTCTCCGTGGCTAAAATCCTACAATTATTTTACTTTTTCCAAACTTCTTTTAGCTTCTATTTGTATATCTAAATTTTCACTATTTAATTTCTCTTCTAAAACTGGAATTAATATTTTACATTCACTTCTATAATCTTCTGCAAGATTCCCTATTGAAATAATTGATTCTTTTATCTCATCTAAATCTTCAGAATATAAATACTTTATGCAATGACCTATTGCTTCTTTTAATTTAGATTTTCCTAACTCTTTTATTGTCATTTCTTTTATAGCTTTAATTTTCATTTCTGATTTCTCATTATTTATTATTTTTTTATCTTCTATCTCTTCATTTATCGCATCATTATTTCCTTCTGTAGATTTAAAATCTTCTTTTTTAGTTTCACTATCATTTAAAACTGGTAATTCAATAATATCTTCAGCTATTTCATCATCTAATTCTACCATTGTTCCATCTAATACTTTGTTTTCTTCATCAAATTCATAAATATATTTTTTTATTATATCTAAAAATAGTTCTCCATATCTTTCATATTTAATTTCTCCTACACCTTTTACTCTTAAAAATTCATTTTTAGTTAATGGTTGATATTCTGACATCTCCACTAAAGTATTATCCGAGAATATAATATATGGTGGTACATTTTCTCTACTTGCAATTTCAGTTCTTTTCTCTTTTAATAACCTCATTAACTCTTCATTTGCTTCCACTTTTTTCTCGATTTTTATTACATTTTTATATACTTTTTCTCCCTTTTTTAAAACATTATAAGATAAATCGGATAATTTTAATACAGGATATTCTCCTTTTGTAACTTCTAAATATCCATCTCCAATTAATAAATTTATCATAGCTTTTATATCTTTCACACTATATTCAGACATTAATCCATATGTTGTTATTCTATCCCATCTGTTTGCAATAACTTTTTTAGATTTTGAACCTTTTAAAATATTTGCAATCATTGTCATTCCTAAATTTTGATTTACTCTTCCTATACATGAAAATATTTTTTGCGCTTCAACTGTTATATCCTGCTTCTCTATATTTTCATTACAATTGCTACACATACCACATTTTTCTTCTATAATGTCTTCTCCGAAATATGATAATATATATTTTTTTAAACACATTGATGTTGTTGTATAATTATTCATATATTGTAATTTTTCATATTTTGATTCTATAATCTCTGGATTAGCTTGAAATTCATTATTTTCTATAAAATATCTCTGTAGCATTACATCTTTTGGACTATAAAGCAATATACACTCTGCTCTTTCTCCATCTCTTCCTGCTCTTCCAGCTTCTTGGTAATAACTTTCAATATCTTTTGGCATATTATAATGTATTACAAAATTAACATTTGATTTATCAATTCCCATTCCAAAAGCGTTTGTCGCTACCATTATTTTTATTCTATCATATATAAATTCATCTTGATAATATTCTTTTTCTCTATCTTTTAGACCTGCATGATATTTTCCTACTAAATATTTTTTATCCAATAAAAGTTCATATAATTTATCTACATCTTTTCTAGTCGCCACATATATTATTCCTGATTTTCCTTCATTATTTTTTAAATATTCAAGTACATAATTCTTTTTATCTATCCCTTTTATTACTTCAAAATACAAATTTTCTCTTTCAAATCCATTTACATATTCGTTAAAATTTTTCAAACTTAATTTTTTTATAATATCTTTTCTTACTTCTGGGGTTGCAGTTGCTGTGAATACTCCTATTACAGGTCTATTTTTTAATCTATCTATAAACTCTGGAATCTTCAAATAACTTTTTCTAAAATCATGACCCCATTGTGAAATACAGTGTGCCTCATCTATTGCAAGCAAACTTAATTTATTATAATTTAAAGCATTAATAAATTCTTCTGAATCTAATCTTTCAGGAGCTACATATATAATTTTATGAATTCCCATAGATATCTCATTGATAATTCTATTTCTCTCTTTTGCAGTTTGACTACTATTTAAATATACTGCACTTAACCCTAAATTTATTATACTGTCTACTTGGTCTTTCATTAGTGATATTAAAGGTGAAACTACAACAGCAATCCCTTCAAATATCATAGCTGGAATTTGATAACATATTGATTTCCCACCACCAGTTGGTAAAATTCCAATTGTATCTTTTTTACTTAAAATACTTTCAACTACTTTAATTTGTCCTTTTCTAAAACTATCATATCCATAATATTTTTTTAATATCTTTTCTGCTTCTTTTAGCATTAACATTTCCCCCTAATAATTACCACTCTACATAACAATCAAAATCTAGCGTTTTTATCTTCAACATCTTCTTCTAAATCGTACATATCAGATCCCTTTACAGCTAATTTATCTGCAATTTCATTATATTCATCTCCATTATGTCCTTTTACTTTATGAAATGAAATATTTTTAAATGATTTTTTTAGATTATATAATTCTAACCATAAATCAGGATTTTTTTTAGCACTTCCTTTAGCTATCCAACCATTAATCCAAATAGTTATTCCATTTACAACATATGCACTATCTGAAAAAATCTTTACTGGAATATCTTTTCTTTTCAATGACTTCAAAGCTTCAATTACAGCTTTTAATTCCATTCTATTATTCGTTGTATTTCTATAGCCACCATAAATCTCTTTTTCTTTTCCTTTATAAATAAGGATAGCTCCATATCCGCCTCTGTTATTCTTTGATTGATTATTAGCACATGCTCCATCTGTATATATTAATATTTCTTCCAATCTGTCCTCCATCTAAATATTAAAATTATTTTAATTTTTTTATAATACCATTGTAACTCTATTTCTCCCAGTTTCTTTTGATTTATATAAAGCATCATCTGCCATTTTCATATATTTATTATATGTATTACAACACTCTAAATTAGGAATCATAGATGCTCCACCAATACTTATTGTAAATTGTATTTCCTCATTTTCATAAATAAAATCTTCATTTTCAACATTTTGCCTTAGCTTTTCAAGTATTTTCAAAAAATTTTCTTTCTCTTTAGAAAAATAATAAAATACAAACTCTTCTCCGCCATATCTAAAAACTTTATCATTTGCTCTACTTAAATTTTCTTTTAATATTTTTCCTAATTTTTTCAAACAAAAATCTCCAGCTAAATGACCATAAGTATCATTTATATTTTTAAAATGATCTATATCAATAATTGAAAAATGAAGATAAAAACCTTCTCTTGATGACATTTTAAAATCATCTATAAATCTATCATCAAAATATCTTCTGTTATTTAATCCTGTTAATTCATCTGTAATTGAATTTTTTTTTAGTTTATTATTTAAAATTTTTAATTCTTTTTTTTGAAGCTCTAATTTTTTAGTCCTTTCACTTACTATTTCTTCCAAATTATGTATATATTTAGATAAATCTTTTCCCATATTATTAAATTTTAAAGTTAATAATTTAATTTCATCTTCATAATTATTTTTAATTTCTATAGGCACAAAATTTGTGGAATCATATGCTTCTACAGATTTTATCATATTAATTATTGAATTTGTTGTATTTTTAGAAATTTTATTCGATAACAAATATAATAAAAATATAATTATAATTAATAAAATAATAAATATAACTATAAAGTTAAATATATGTTTATAAATAATATCTTTTGATTCTGTAATATAAAAAGAGATATTTTTTAATTTTTTTATGTTAAATTTAGAATTTTCAACTTTAAAATATTTTTTTAATTCTTCTTTTTTTATAGTTTTTGTCTTATTATTTTTTGTAACAAAAATATTGTCACCAATATATGTAATTAAATTAATATCCATTCTATTATTATTTTTTAAATAATTCTCAAATATTTTTGATAATTTTAAAACAACAATTAGTTTTTTATTTTCATATGAATCCAATTTTTTTAAAATAATTATATTTATATTAGAATTTTTATATATAAATAACGTCTCTCCTATTTTAAATTTATTTTTTTCTCCTAAATGTATAGATTCTCCATTATTATTTATAATTTCTATTTCTGAAATTATCTTTTTTTTAGAAATTTCTTTCATCAACTCTTTTTTCAAAGATTCACTAGCATATTTACTAATCAATTTATTTTTATCAAATAAAAAAACTACATCATTTGTATTTGCTATCATATTCATAAAATTATCTATTTCAGATATATTGGCAGATAAATAATTCTTAAAATTACCATTATTTAAATATATCTCTTCCGTTTTAAAATATGTAAAAAAATTAAATAATATTAATGAAGTTATTATTAAAATAACTGTTGTTATAATTATATCTGTAAATATAACATATCTAAATATTTTATCCTTTAATTTCATAATAAAACCTCTTTCTATATTAACGATTTCTCGATTTTTATAAATCAATCTTTTTAACTAAAATTTTAAAAATTAAATCGTAAAAAAATTATATTAATTCCCATCTGTAAATATTTTTTTATATTCAGTATAACTTATGCCAGTATATTTTTCAAAAAGCAAATTATAACGTTCTGTTTTTCTAAATTCCTCCATAAACATCGATAACATTTTATTCAATTCTGGAGTGTTATACGAACTACAAAATGCTAAATATCCTACTTTATTTTCAGCTGGAAATAAAGCTTTTAAATTATCTTTAAAAGTTAAGCTTGTTAATAATTTTGGAAAAAAAGAAAATGAATCTGATATACTGACATCTGCATTTCCTAAAATAACTTGATAATAAAATCCCATTCTGTCAATATAATCTCCAGTTGGAATTATATCAATTTCCACATCATTTTTATTTACTTTTTTAGTTCTTCCTAAATAAGTAAACTTATTATTTTTAATACTAACTTTATTAACAATATAATTTATATCTCTTTTTTTTAATTCTTTTCTAATCGTGTTATAGAAATTAAAAACTTCCATTGTTATAATTTTTTTTCCTTTAAAATCTTGATAATTATTTATATCTTCATTTTTCCTTGTGAAAAACATAGATACATTTTCAACAAATGGAGTCATCTTAACTAATTTCTTTCTACTTTCAGTCACTGTAATAATATCTGCAATAATATCTACTTTTTTATAAATATCTGGAGTACCTATAATATTTTTCTTGAACATAATTTCTCCATCTTTTGTCCAATATTCTTTAAATGATTTAACTACATATAATTTTAATTTCACATTTAAATATTCCGCAAAACTCTCTGCAAGTTCAAAAGTAAATCCTTGTTTATCCTTTATTTTAGGTTGATAAATACCTCCTGTTGGAATATTTCTAATTCCTATAATTAAATACCCAGATTTTTTTATCTCATTTAAATCTCTTGAAAATGCAAAACTAAACATTAAAACCATTAGAATTAAAATAATTTTTTTCATGAATTTCCCACCTCCGCAATTATAATTTTCATTACATTGAGTAACTTGCCATTTTAATGTAAAAACCTTATTTTTAAACATTCTTTAAAGTATAATTATTATACCCTATTTAAAACAAAAAATCTATAGAAATAATAAAAAGAGGACCTAAATCCTCTTCTCATCATTCAAAAAACTAATCTTCTATTACCTTATTATATATGATATATAGACCTTTGTGTTCTTCTTTATCTTATAATTCGTGTCCCATTAGTGACAATTAGTGGCTAAAAAATTTTCTCTCTCTTTTCATTTCTCTTTCTTTCCAATTTCCCATTGTACATTATAAATTATCTTCCGAATTTCCTCTTTGCTTCCGCTACCATTACAGCAAATTTCTTTTTAGAAATCCGTATCTTTCTATATGCACTTTCTATGGCTTTTTCTCTATTTTTACCTATCCCTTTTCCTTTAAAAGTTATATTAGACAAAACTAATTTAGTTTTATTTTCGACAATATTTAAATCTAAATTTACATTTGCAACATACATTGTTCCACTATAACTTTCTACTTCATCAATGCTATCTACAGAAACTTTTCCAGTTACAATTAAATTTGCTTTTTTTGAAATTATGTCTCCACCTTTAACTATTAACCTACTTATATTTCTATTTATACTTTTGATTTTTTGATTTTTCTCATTAACTATATTTACAGAAAAATTTGTTGTTTTTTCTTCTTTTCTAAAATAATTTGCATATACTTTAATATTTTTAAAATAATCTTTTAATTCAAATGGAACTTTTAACAAATCAACACTTGCTATAATTTTTCCATTTCTTGATTCATCTGTAAAAACTGTAACATATACTTTAAATTCTCCGTTATTATCTGTTGTTGCTTTTTCTAATATCTTATTATTCTGATATTTTACTACTATTGGAAAATTAGGGATTACTTCATTTTTATATTTTATTTTAAATACTATTGGATTTTTTAAAACTTCTCCCTCTTTTCCATATTGATTTTTTCCATCTACAACTTCAAAATAGATATTAGATATTATTTTTTTTATTTTAGCATTAAAATCTAATTGACTAAAAAAAGTTGGTATTATATATTCGTTATTTGAAATAGAATCATATATTATCTTCTTTTTATAAAACTCATTAACTTTCTTTTTAGCTTTTAAATATTCTTTTACTAGAACATATGGAGTTAAATTCAACTCCTCATCTTTTTTTATCTCTTCACTAATTTTATCTAGTTCTGTCTCTAATCCTAACAAATATTTACTTTTATCTAACAGTGCCAATACATAAAATGAATTTCCACTTTTCTCTTTTTTAACAAAGTCTACACCAATTAAAACTTCATTTGCCAATGCTTTTATATTAAGCTCTACATTTTTACTATAATTTTCTTTATTTCCTACTGTAGATTGTACTGTTTTAGATTCAATACTACTGTCTATATTAGTCTTTATTTGAGAGGCTATATCTACTTGTGCTGCCATTTCTGCTTCTTTATAATTTTTTCCTTCTCCTAAACCAATGAAATAATTGTTAGTAGAATATTCCGAATTCCCATTATTCAAATACCAACTTGGTATACCTGCAGATATTGCCATTATATTAATTAAAACAAACATTGCTATTATTAGTTTTTTCATAAATTTCTCCTCCATAATTTTTTTAAAATAATCATCTTATGACTATTCTGGAGATACCTCTAAAATTATCATTTTCCTATTCAAATTTATTTTTTTTATTCTACCATCCATACCAGATTTTCCAAACTCTTTTTTTATATATCTATATATTTTAAAACTTGATGACAATTTTTCATTAGAAACCCATATTGAATAATCAATCATATTTTTACTAACTATATTTTCTTTGGATTTATTTGATAATTTTTCTATAATATCTATTAATTCAAATTGAATATCCTCTAATTCATCTTCGTCAAATTCATCTGAACAGTTTATTACTAATTTATATTGTATACCTTTTTTCAAGTCTGCTACCCAATAATTATTTATTCTCGATAAAATATTATTCATAGCATCATTTACAGCTTCTTCAATAGAAATCTTAACATTCCCATCTCTACTATTACTATATCCAGTTTCAGTTCCTAATAATCTTGAAGTTGTTGTTTCATAAGCCTTTAAATTCACAACATATTGTTTTGTCCCATATCCTGCATCTGTTAATTCACCTGAAAATGTAATATAAATATCACTTCCAACTGATAAAGCTAATTTATATGAAAAATCTTCTTCTGCATCTGCTAATCCCATTTGAGCGCTATTTAATTTGTTCATTTTTTCTTGTTGCTCTGGTACTACTACATCATATTGTTTTGCTGTTAAATAACTTTCTATTACAGATGATATATGCCTCATATTATCATTTTTATTTAATAACTCTATTGGGTTTTCTCCCTTTTTTGTCATAGGAATTACCATTATAGACGGATTTCCTAATTTTTCAACTAAATTTTCTCTTTTAATTAAAACTCCATCATTTGTTAAATCTTTCATCAAAAGTTCTTTATTTACTTTAAAACTTTTTGCTATTTTTATTCCTTTTCCTCTATCAATAATTATCTTTTTTGAAAATCTTGTGCTTTCATAAGTGATATAATTGTTAATCTTTCCTATTTCAAAATATTTCTCTTCTATATTTTGAAATTTATTTTTTTCATCATTACTACTTAATATTGGATCTGTTCCTTCATATAATAAATAGTAGATTATTGCCCTTTTAGCATCTTTTATTGCATTAAAAATCCCATTTTTTTCAATATCCTTTTTTATTTTTCTTTTACTTCTTTCCTTTGATTTATAAATACCTGTACCTTTCATCAAAACTTCTGCTGAAGATACATTTTCTATAATAGTTGCTTCTTTTGACAAAGGTAAATTAGATGCAAAGCCAAAAATTGTTATAAAAAACATAAATATCAGTATTAATTTTATTTTTTTCATAATTTTTCTCCTTTCTTAGGAACATTTAAAAATATTTTTTTATATTTTGTTGTAAAAACGCTTAAATCGTTACCTGTTTTAAAACAAAAGGATAAAGTTATTTTTAAAGCGTTCCTAAACCATTGCGTATTTTAAAACAAAATCAGAAGGTTATTTTTAAGCCGTTCCTTAATATCTCTTTAATGGATCTAACACACCAAATACATCAAATGGTAATTCTCCTAATGAATAGGTAAATCCTAATCCTATTGACATCCCTCCCAAAGTCGAATTAAATCCTGAAGCTGTATAATCCTTATTAAATTCATCGCCACTTCTATTATTTGTATATTTTGTTGTAACTTTGCTTGGCTTTAATGATATTTTATAAGTTATCCCTAAATCTAACATTAAATCTGGACTCAATAAATATTCTGTTCCTATATCTAATTTAACTCCATAACTCAAAAAAGATATATCATATGTGTACTCATCATAATAATCATAATTATATTTATAATAACTTTTATAATTATAATTAAATGATAACATATCTACACCTAATCCCATTCCTCCATTTAAATTAAATCTACCAAACCACATTTTTTTAGACAATCCTAAATAAGCTGAATATGTATATATAGTTGGTGTATCATCTGTAGTTGTTGTTAATTCAGGAAGCATCGCCATTAAATCTAAATCTAAAAATGTCTGTGGCGAATTAATAATAGGTGCTAAATCGTAAGAAAATATTCCTTCTATTCCTGATGCTTTATTTGCATCTTCGGTTATTATTTCATCTTGATAACTACTTGAATAGCCACCATTTTTAGCCCAATCTAATATGAAATTTATATCTTCTTTTTTTATATTCAAATTTGCAGCAGAAACTGCTTTTAATTTCAGATCTAATCCTAATAATGGATGTTCTGTTATTAATGTCCCTTCAGTTTGAGGCGCTCCTATGTATTGTTTTATTGTACTATAATTAGTAGGATCTTTCTTATTATCTCCTGTTTTTATTATTCTAGCAAATCCTACTTTTTTAGTTATTATTTTACCATTTTCATTTTCTTGTTTCTCTATAATATCAAAAGCATCATCTAAGAATAATCCTTCTTTATGTCCTAATGATATAGAATACTCTTTTCCAGATTTCACCTCAACTATTTGAGCAGCTAATTTAAAATCATCAATTTTTTTAGTTTTTACTCCTAAATTTTTCGCTAAAGCAAGTATAGCCGAATATTGTGCATATTGTGCTTCACTTACATTATAACTATTTCCAGCAAAATTAAATTTTCTATATTTATAATTTCCAAAGATATCCTTTGCTCCTATTTCAGATGTTCCTATTGCAAAAGTTTCATCTGCAACTAATTCCTTTATTGATACTTCACCTGTTTTGGATATTTCTACATGATACCAAATTATTCCGCCATCTATTTTATATAAAATATTTTTTCCTTTAACTACTTTGTTAACAGAAGTTATATATGGTAAATAAATATATGCTGAATTCATTAATATTTTCATCTCTTCAAATGTAGCTCCTAATGATTTTCCCTTAGTTGCAGCAAAAGTTTCTAAATCTGTTTCACTTTTTAAATTTTCAATTCTAATCTTTTTTATTTCATTTGAATTTAAAATATTTAATATCTCTTTTCCAACTGTATTTTCTAAAATTTTTGATATTCTCTTTGGAGTAACTCTTTTTAAAGCATTTGCTTTTCTCCTAAATTTAGTTGTTAATTTTTGGGGTAATATATTAAAATCAAATCTACTATTTGATTTTATATCTTTTGTTTCTTTTATTGGATTTATTCCTTTAACGTAAAAATCTAACATTTCATCTAACATTTTATAATTAAATTTATATCCTTCGGCTATTGCTCCTGGCTTTACCCATACCGAGTCCACTGCTGTAATTGATTTTCTAACATATTTTCCATCTTCGCCATACATAAATTCACTCATTAATAAAATTAGTATAATTAATATAACACTTTTTTTCAGCATATAATTCGACTGTTATTTCTAATCCATTCCTAAACAGTCTTCACCTCCTAGCTCTTATTTTTAAAAAGTTCCTATTTTTGATATTCCCATAAAGAAACTGCTATCTTTTAAATCTTCATCTCTTTTCATTCCTAAATCTAAATAAAGTTTTTTATCTTTTACTATATTTAATGTTAATTTAATTAATTCTTCATCTATTTTATTTTTATTCATATCATATTTAGCGTCTCCATAAATGGTTATTCTCTCTATGTTTTTACTTAATCCTAACACTATTATTTTATCTGAATCTGTTTTTTTATAATTCAAATGACTATTCATACCCATAATAAATTTAGAATCTAATAATATATCAAAACTTTTATCCTTTACAAAATAAATTCCGCCTATATTTATTTTTTTAAAATCTAATCCGAGTTTTATTCCATAATTAAAATCTCTTTCATCATATTTTAATAATAGTTCAAAAAAATCAAATAAACCATATTTAAAATCCATATTATTAATATTTTCAGCAAAATTTCTATCTATTTTTAATAAATAATTCCTATTTCTTATAACTTTAGCTTGTTCTATATTTTCTGAAAATACCTTATATGTATTATCTATAGGGATATATTTTTTTCTTTTTGATAATCCAGTTAATTTAACTCCATAACCTTCTTTTATTTTAAATGAACTCCATAAACTAACTTTTCCTAAACTTTCATTTTTAAAAAGTTCTACTATTTCCATTTCTCCAACTTTTTTTAAAGAATAATCATAAATATTTGCAATTTCTCCTAATTTTGCTTCTCCTTGACCTATATTAATTAATACTCTATTGAAATGTTTTTCTATAATTCTGTTGTCATATTTTTTACTTTCTTTGTTTTTTTCATTTTCTTTTAATATTTTTTCTCTTCTTATTTTAGTTTTTTTATTATTTTTTTCAATCATATTTTTTATTATTTTTTTATCATTTTCCCAATTATCTGTCTTTTCTACAACCCATACATAATATTTTTTATCATTTTCCCAACTATCTATTATTTCTACTTTTAATTTTGTATCTACAGTTTGAACACTTCCAACAGCTGTTTGTGATTCTGTATTTGTTTTAACTGTTTTGATTTCTGTTTTTATAGTAGTGGATTTATTTCCTGCTAATTCTGCTTTAGCACTTGATATTGCTTCTTCTCGTATAGCATTATTTGTTTTCCCTAAAGTTTTATCTACTTCTCCAATTGATGAATGTAACCCTTCTATCACATAATTTTTTGTCCACCAAGGTTTCTCTCCATCTATTTTTTCTATTTTAAATATTCCTGCATTCAAAATAGCATTTAATAATATAAATATTATAAATAATTTTCTTTTCATATTTATCTCCATTTTCATCTTCCATCCTAACTTTTTTTATTTTTTATAAACCTAATATTTATCCACTTCGTTAGTTAATTCTTTTTGATTCTCTTGAGCTCTTTTTAATACCTTTGAATTATCTTTTTTCACTTTCACCTTCTTAACTTCTGCTCTTTTACATCCAAAACTTACAAATACCATACCTATTATAAATATTGACAATATTTTTTTCATTGAATTCCCCTCCATAATTTTAAATTTATTTTACAACCATCCATATATATAATTCTCCCGTATCTTTATTATACCACATTCCATTTATAACTGCATTTACTGTTTTACCCTCTACTGTCTGCAAACTATATTGCTCAAAAGAGCTCTCACTTTTTGTTGCGTGACTAAGTGACCTATTTGAAACTTTAATTCCCATCTGTTTTGATATTTCATCTATTGCTCTTGATATAGCTATTTCTCTTTGCCTCGTTGTACCATCTATAGTTCTTTTAGATACTCCTATTCCAGCTAATTTATATTTACCATTTAATGTTGAATTAAACACCCAATTAGGCATTTTATTTGATGAGTTTTCATTCTTAAAACTATTCCCTTTAGAATTCATAGAAGAACAACCTACTAAACTTAATAACATAATAAATATTACTATTCCTGCTTTTTTCACTTAATTACCTCCCTCCATTTTCTCTCTCTAATTGATACTCTTTTTAAATATTCTCTTGTTTCTTTATAGGGTAATTTTTTAATTAATCTATTGTATACTTTTTTAGGCGACATTTTATTTATTTTAATAATTGCTCTGCTAATGTGAGTATTACCAATAAATGCTTTTGATACATTTCCTGCTCCTGTATTATATGCTGCAATTGTACAATACATTCTACTTTCTAAATTATTTATTTTCCTTAAATATCTATAATATAATACATTCATATAAGCTGCTCCAATCTCAATATTTTTTGGAGCATTATATAACTCTTTTGGCGTTAATATTTTTACTTTTCCATATAGTTTTTTAGTTGCATCTGCTCCTGCTGATTTTGGCACAATCTGCATAAGACCATATGCAGGAACATAAGATGTTGACATTGGATTAAAATCACTTTCGGATTGAATTATTGCATAAACTAAGCTTTCTTTTATTTTTTCTTTTTCAGAATATTTTTTTATATATTTACTATACATTAAAGCTTTTTTGTTTTTATAATTTTTTGGAAGCTTTATTTTTATAATAACTCTCTTTTTCCCTTTAATCTTACTCTTTTCCATCTTAAGTTTATTTCTCTTCACTTTATCTATTACAATTTCAGATACTTTTTTTATATTCTTTTCCCCTTTTTTCAAATATATATCTGTAATTATTGGAAATGAAATTGGACTCTTAATTTTTTTATTCAGTCTCTTCTCTGTATTTTTTAAATATTCATTTCTATTGAAAGCTGTATTTGTATCTTCTAAAATTAATTTCGAAAAAGATTTTGCTAAATCTTTTTTTATTGTTTTTTCATCTCTTGATTTATCAACTATTTTTTCAATAGTTATTTCTCCTTTTTCAAAATCAACTATTTTTCTTTCACTGTATTTATTGTCATATTCTACAAATATTTTAGCTGAAGATACTTTTGGATTTTTCCAATTTTTAAGAATATTTTTTTTATAATTTTCAAACTCTTCTTTTTGAATTTTCTCATAATTCTTAAACTCTTTTTCTATATTTTTCTTATAAGTTTGATATTCTTTATTAGAATTTTTTTTATAATTTTCAAATCCATCATCTCCAAAACTAAATATAAATATAATTTGAAAACAGATAATTAACATTAATATTCTTTTCATAATTGCTCCTCCATAATCATATTAAAAAATAATCTGGCATTAAAAAACACCAGATTATCAAATTATTTAGGTACATTAAAAAAATAAATTTGTCAAAATCATTTGAGAAAATCTTTAGATATATTCATATTTATTCAAACAAATGACTTAGGAACGTTTAAAAAATAAGTTTCTTATTTTTAAGCCGTTCCTTATTAAATTTTTTAATTACCTTTATTAAACATCTTATCTATTGAAGAATCTAATTCATCTTGAGCATTTTTACTTTTAAATTCTTGCCATAGTGCTTTTTCATTTCTTAATGTACTATTTACAGTTTCCTTTATTTTAGGCAATGTATCCTCTTTTTTGATTGCAACTAATATATAAACTTCTTTTTCTGGAGATATCCACATATTAATTTGTTTTGAATTAGTAAGAACTTTACTTGATACTTGTTTTGACACATTTGTGGCAACTTTATCCACACCATCTTGCCCACCTACACCAACAGCATTAGTATAGCTTTTAAACATATTATTTACTTTTACTTCTAATTGTCTAGCAAGTTCATCTCTTGCATTTGCCATTGCTTCTGTTCTAGCAAAACTTAATCCTGCTGCACCTATTTTTGCACTTCCAACTGCTGCTATTCCATCTTCTACTGATGGATTCATTACCCAATTTGGATATTGTGATTGTTGTTGTACCTTTGTTTCTGGTTTTGGTTTATTATTTGCACAACCTCCTAAAACACTAAGTCCTAATGCTCCTAATATTAATGCTCCTGCTACTGATTTTTTCATTTTTTTGTCCTCCTCTTTATTTTTTTGTAATGAATTTAAATCAATACATTATTGATAATCTCTATTTTTTTACTTTAAATTTTAAAAAAATAAGATTAATAAATTAAATAGTTTAAATCAAATAGTTTAATTGTTTTTTTTATTAAAAGCCTAAGGAACGTTTAAAAAATAATGTTCTCATATTTTGTTATAAAAACACTTAAAACATTGCGTATTTTATAACAAAATGGGAATGTTATTTTTAAGCCATTCCTAAGTAGATAGATTAGAAAAAAATTATTATATTAAATAAAAAATAAGATTAATATAACAAATAAAAGATAAGAACATTATTTTATAAATAGTTCTTAATTTTTACCTATCATATTAATTACATATTACAATATTATTTTTCATTTGTCAATTTTTATATTTACAAAAACAGGGGAGATTTTGAGAGGGTCAGGAATCAAAGGTGGGGCACTCCTCAAAAGCAGGAGCAGCAATATCACATTATCTGATACTCTAATGATAGCGCAGTCTCGACGGCTACGTCGGATAATGTTTATTATGTAGCGAGCCTTATCTGCTTACAAGCGACTGGCGGAACAAGATTAATAGAAGAAATCCCTTGCCAAACAGTAAAATATAATACTGTAAAAATTATACCTATAACCATAAACAACCAATTTAAAATTCTATTAAGTAATTTATTATTTAAAAAAATTTTTAAAAATATCTCATCTCTTATTATTCCATATAGGCTAAACATCAATGTCATCAAGCTAAGAGATTTAGCTAGCGATAAAACAATATTATAAAATTCACACAAAAAGGAAATGAAGAGATTTTGCAGTATATATAGTTATCATAAAAAAAGGAGAACTATAACTGTGTAATCAAGAAAAGAAAAGAGAAGCGAAAAAAAGATAGAAAAGAAAGGAAAAAAATAAAAAAGGTACTAAACAACCACCAGCTGAAGCAGGTGGGTTTCCTTTGCGACTGAAAGTCGCTATTTAAAGGCTAAAGCCTTCTTGAAAGGTCTTTGGCTAAAGCCATCTAAAGTTTCCGACTAAAACTCGTTTACTCTGTTATTTTAAAAATATCATTGTCTTTCATTTTATCTTGATTTTCAACATATTCTTTTATCATTTCCTCTGTAACACTTCCAACCGTTCCACAAAAATATCCTCTTCCCCACAAATGTTGTCCCCAATATTTCTTTTTCAACTCTGGAAACTCATCTTGTAATAATTTTGATGATCTCCATTTTAAATATTGCACTATTTTTGCTGGGGACAATGTCGGTGGACAAGATATTAACAGATGAATATGATCTTTTGTTATATTCCCTTTTACTATCGTTATATTTCTCGCTTCGCAACCTTGTCTAATTAAATCCCTTAATCGTTTCGCCATCTCTCCTTTTAATATCTTATATCTATATTTAGTCACCCACACAATATGGTATTTTATATCATATATCGAATGGCTTCCTTTTCTATATTCCATTTCTATCACCTCAACAAATTATACTACACATATTTATCTTTAGCAAATTTTGCTGAAAGCTATTCGCCTAAAGGCGAAGGTTTTTAACCTGGCGCATAGAAAATAAACGGAGAGGAGAAAAAATTTCAATTAGCATTAATTACAACAGCATATGGTTCATATCACTACGCGAGACTGTATAACAATCAAAAGACAGATAGCTTTTTAGATCTTCATGTTAAAGCATTTAAACATTTTAATGGAGTATATAAGACTGTAGTATATGATAATATGCGTGTAGCAGTAAAAAGATTTATAGGACCAACGGAAAAGGAAACAACAGATGATTTAATAAAATTATCAATGTATTATGGTTTTGATTATAGATTTTGTAATACAAGACGAGGAAATGAAAAAGGGCATGTAGAACGAGGAGTTGAATTTGTAAGAAGAAAAAGTTTTTCAAGGAATTTAGAATCTTCAAGCTTAGAAGAAGCAAATAATCATTTAGAAAATACGTTGAAAAATATAAACTCAAAGCCAAGAAAATGGATGGGAAATAAAAGCCCAGAAGACAAATTAAAAGAAGAAAAAGAATATTTGTTAAAGTTGAACCCAGATTATGTAATAGCAAAGAAGGTAGAATGCAGAGTAAATAAATACAGCACAATAACAATAGAACAAAATAAATATTCAGTACCAGAAAGATTGGTAAATAAATTTGTAGAAGCTAAAATTTATCCAGAAAATATAAAAATATACTTTGAAGGAGAATTATTAGCAACACATGAAAGGAGCTATAAATTACAGGATTGGATATTAGATATAAACCATTATTTAGAAACGTTAAAAAGAAAGCCTGGTTCACTAAAACACAGTACTTCACTACAATGCTCAGAACACAGGCTACAAGAAATATACACAAGTTATTATAGCAAAAAACCAAAAGAATTTCTAGAACTTTTAGAGATAATAAGAGAAAAAAGTTTGAAAGAAGTTGAGAAAGTAATAGAGGAATTATTAAAAAATGGAGAAAAGTTAGTAACTACAGAAAATATAAAAAACATAATAAACCAAGAAAAAATAGCTATTCCAGAAGCAGTAGATAAAAATGAAATAGAAGAAAAATCTATTGAATTATTAGAAAAAATAAGTGAAATATTTACATCTAATAATAATGAAACGAGGTATATAAGTTGAAAAATAATGAATTGAAATTAATAAAGGAATATTTAAAAGAATTAAAATTATCAGGAATAGCAACAGAATTAGAAGAAAAAGTAGAGGAGGCTAATAAAACAGAACAAAGCTATGAGCTATTTTTAAAAGAAATACTAGAGCTTGGAATAGACAAAAGAAGAGAAAATGGGAAATTGAATAGATTAAGATACGCAAAATTCCCATATAAAAAATATATAGAAGATTTAGAAAAAGAAAGTTTACCTAAAGAAGCTCAAATAAGGTTAAAGGAGTTAAAGAGTTTAAAATTTATAGAAGAAGGGAGGAATTTAATATTAGCAGGTAATGCAGGAACAGGAAAAACACACATGGCAATAGGATTAGGAATAGAGGCGTGTATGAAAGGTTACAAGGTTCTGTATGTAACAATACCATTATTAATAAACGAATTAAAAGAAACACGAAGTGGAGGTAAATTGAGAGTATTTGAAAAAAGATTTGAAAAATATGATCTAGTAGTTTGTGATGAATTAGGATATATTTCATTTGATAAAGAAGGAAGCGAGCTGTTATTTACATTTTTATCGTTACGAGCAGGAAGGAAAAGTACAATAATAACATCAAATTTACCATTTAACAAATGGAATGAAGTATTTAAAGATCCAGTACTAACAGCAGCACTAGTGGACAGACTAATCCATAAATCTTATGTCATAAATATGAATGGGAATTCGTATAGAACTAAAGAAACTTTGGAGTGGTTAAAGACATAATTTTTTTATGCTCAACTGGGACTTTTTCGATTAATAGGGTGGGAACTTTTCACTTGACAAATACAACATTTTTATCATATCATTTTGATCTCAAATTTATTGCATACAATTTATAACTTCCTACATAGATAGTATCATTATTTCCTATTGCTGGCTTTGAGTATATTATATATCCTATTTCATAATTCCATTTTAATGTCCCATCTGGATTTATTGCATACAAATTACGATCATAACTTCCTACATAAATTGTACCATCACTTCCTATTACTGGACTTGAGTCTATACTATTTTCTATTTCATAGCTCCATTTCAATGTCCCATCTGGATTTATTGCATACAATTTATGATCACAACTTCCTGCATAGATAGTACCATTACTTCCTATTACTGGGCTTGAGTTTATCCAATCTCCTGTTAAATAACTCCATTTTAATGTCCCATCTGGATTTATTGCATACAATTTATTATCATGACTTCCTACATAAATTGTACCATCACTTCCTATTGCCGGATTTGAATTTATAGAATTCCCTGTTAAATAACTCCATTTTAATGTCCCATCTGGATTTATTGCATACAAATTACTATCACGACTTCCTACATAAATTGTACCATCACTTCCTATTGTCGGACTTGAGCTTATCCTATATCCTGTTAAATAACTCCATTTTAATGTCCCATCTGGATTTATTGCATACAATCTATGATCCCAACTTCCTACATAGATAATACCATTACTTCCTATTGCCGGACTTGAGGTTACCCAATATCCTGTTAAATAACTCCATTTTAATGTCCCATCTGGATTTATTGCATACAATTTATTATCAGAACTTCCTACATAAATTGTACCATCACTTCCTATTGCTGGTGAGGATACCCAATCTCCTGTTTTATAGCTCCATTTTAATTTGCTTGGAGCTTTAACATTTAATGCTTCTGAACTTATTGCACCATCATCATTTTTTGCTGTAACTTTTATTGTAAAAGTCCCTTCTGATGAATATATATGTTCTTTTATTATATTATCAAAGCCACTTGTTATTGTTAGAGATGTTGTATTATCTCCCCAATCTATTGTTACTTCTTTTACCTCTCCATCACTATCTTTAACTGTTCCTGTTAGGGTTAATTTTAAACCTTCTATCTCACTAGTAATATTTATTTTTGGAACTATATTTGGTACTTTAACATTTAATGCTTCTGAACTTATTGCACCATCATCATCTTTTGCTGTAACTTTTATTGTAAAAGTCCCTTCTGATGAATATAGATGTTCTTTTATTATATTATCAAAGCCACTTGTTATTGTTAGAGATGTTGTATTATCTCCCCAATCTATTGTTACTTCTTTTACCTCTCCATCACTATCTTTAACTGTTCCTGTTAGGGTTAATTTTAAACCTTCTATCTCACTAGTAATATTTATTTTTGGAACTATATTTGGTACTTTAACATTTAATGCTTCTGAACTTATTGCACCATCATCATCTTTTGCTGTAACTTTTATTGTAAAAGTCCCTTCTGATGAATATAGATGTTCTTTTATTATATTATCAAAGCCACTTGTTATTGTTAGAGATGTTGTATTATCTCCCCAATCTATTGTTACTTCTTTTACCTCTCCATCACTATCTTTAACTGTTCCTGTTAGGGCTAATTTTAAACCTTCTATCTCACTAGTAATATTTATTTTTGGAACTATATTTGGTACTTTAACATTTAATGCTTCTGAACTTATTGCACCATCATCATCTTTTGCTGTAACTTTTATTGTAAAAGTTCCTTCTGATGAATATATATGTTCTTTTATTATATTATCAAATCCACTTGTTATTGCTAGAGATGTTGTATTATCTCCCCAATCTATTGTTACTTCTTTTACCTCTCCATCACTATCTTTAACTGTTCCTGTTAGGGTTAATTTTAAACCTTCTATCTCACTAGTAATATTTATTTTTGGAACTATATTTGGTACTTTAACATTTAATGCTTCTGAACTTATTGCACCATCATCATCTTTTGCTGTAACTTTTATTGTAAAAGTTCCTTCTGATGAATATATATGTTCTTTTATTATATTATCAAATCCACTTGTTATTGCTAGAGATGTTGTATTATCTCCCCAATCTATTGTTACTTCTTTTACCTCTCCATCACTATCTTTAACTGTTCCTGTTAGGGTTAATTTTAAACCTTCTATCTCACTAGTAATATTTATTTTTGGAACTATATTTGGTACTTTAACATTTAATGCTTCTGAACTTATTGCACCATCATCATTTTTTGCTGTAACTTTTATTGTAAAAGTCCCTTCTGATGAATATATATGTTCTTTTATTATATTATCAAATCCACTTGTTATTGCTAGAGATGTTGTATTATCTCCCCAATCTATTGTTACTTCTTTTACCTCTCCATCACTATCTTTAACTGTTCCTGTTAGGGTTAATTTTAAACCTTCTATCTCACTAGTAATATTTATTTTTGGAACTATATTTGGTACTTTAACATTTAATGCTTCTGAACTTATTGCACCATCATCATTTTTTGCTGTAACTTTTATTGTAAAAGTCCCTTCTGATGAATATATATGTTCTTTTATTATATTATCAAAGCCACTTGTTATTGTTAGAGATGTTGTATTATCTCCCCAATCTATTGTTACTTCTTTTATCTCTCCATCACTATCTGTTGCATTTATTGTTAAATTTATAGTTTTATCTGTTATTGTTTCTTTAATATCCATTTTAGGTGCTACTAATTTTTTTAATTCTAAATTTATTATATTTTCTTTTTCTGATATCTGAATATCTTTTGTTATTTGTTTATACCCCTCTTTTTTTGCAATTAAAGAGTATTTTTGAAATTTTAAATCATTAATAACATATTTCCCTAAACCATCAGTTAAAGTTGCCTTCCCACCAATTTCTACTTTTACATCCTTTAATACATTTCCTCCACTCTCTTTAATAACTCCAGAAAGATTTCCCTGATCATCTTTTTGATTAAAACACCCTGTAAACATAAACACAATCACAATCATACTTAATAAACTTTTTTCCCTCCCTATTGTAATTAAAATTATTTCGTTATTTCTTATTTTTTGCAGTTTTTCATTATAAACCAATTTATAAAATATGAGTTCTTATAGACTATAAACAATATTTATATGCTTTTAAGAAAATTAGACGCACTTTAATAAAACGTTTGTCATTTTATTTTTTTTGGCGTGGTAATCCCTAATATTCTTATAGCAACAAACCTCCCATATCTAACAGGATCTATGTCCTAAATTCCTTCGTTCTGTCTGTCTATAAGTTAGGTGTTGATTAAAGCTCCTTTGCTGGGTCATTGCCCTAATGGAAAAAATTCCAACCAAATACCTGCTCATATTTTATGTATCCATTTAAACTTATTCTGCTTCTTCATAGGCCATTATTTCTAATGGACGTTTACCCTAAGAATTAACATTTTTAAAATTTACTCTTTATGCTGCTTGTAATTCTGGTCTCTTTATATCATTTACTAATTTTTCTGCATTATATTTTATTCCCTTTTTCAATATTGCATAAAATACTCTTATTAACTTACAACTTATTGCTATTATTGACTGTTTTTTCTTTAATGGATTTTTAGCGCGTGTTGTATAATATTCATGTAGCTCTTTGAATTCTTCAACTCTTCCTATTAAAGGCATCGCTACTTGGAATAGAAGCATTTTCAGGTTTTTCCTTCCTCATTTTGATATACTTGTTTTTCCTTTGTGTTTTCCTGAGCTATTTTCTTTCAAGTCTAGTCCTGATAACTTTTGTATTTGTTTTGGTGAATTATAATTTGATATATCACCAATTTCTGCAATAAATCCCGCTACTGTTGTTAGTCCTACTCCTTTGATTTCTAACATTAAATTACTATTTGGAATCTTTTTTAATAATTCTTCTATCAACATTTTTATTTCTTCTTTGGCACTTACTAATCCCTCTTGAACTCCTATACTCTTTTTTCTCCTATTGCTCTTACTTTTTCTTTTCTCCATATTTGGTTTATATCTTCTACTTTATAACTTAATACTTCTGACGGCAATGGTATTTCTTTTAAAATCATTATACTTCCTTTTCCTGTCCAATCTTTAAAGACTCTTTTATATTCTGGAAAATATATTTTTAACCATCTTTCTACTTTATTTTTTATCCTATTTAAATCTTTTATTAAATTTAATCTATTATTATTTGCTACTCTTAATTCTGCATACTCTCCTTCTAATATATTCGGTTCATTATATCTACCTTCTATTACTAATTTTGCTATCGTCTTCGGATCTTTCATGTCTGTCTTGCTTGGATTATTATCATCTAATTCCTTGCTTCTTTTTACATGAAATGGATTCACTAATACAAGCTTTTTATTTGTATTTTTCAAATATGAACCTAACCCAAACCAATAATGTCCTGTCGGTTCTGCTCCTATTAATGTTTTCGTCTTTGAATTATTCTTTTTTAATGTTTCTATCCAATTGTTTAATGATAAAAATCCTTCTCTCGTATTCTTAAATTTAAATACTTTTCCTAACTCTAATCCCCGCCAATCAAAAGCTCTTGCATAATGCTCTTCACTTCCTACATCTATTCCTACTACTAATGTTTTTTCTGTTACTTGCAATATTTTCTTATTTTGTGTATAATTCATTTGAATACCTCCGTTATTTTGGTTTTGTTTTTTCGTTAACTACTTGACCATTTTACCGCAGGTATTCTTTTTTGTAAACTCTGTTTTTTGTTAATTACAGGAATGCTCCTTATTTATATATTTTTTGTTAATTTTAATATTCAAATATATCTAATTTTTTCTCCAACTCTAAAATTATTTTATAATTATCTATTTGAACATTCTCATAAATTGGATTATTCTTTATATTTAAATATTTTAAAGAATTTAATTCTAACATCACTCTCAAATCAGTTATTAAATTATTATCTGCATATAAATTTTCTAAATTTGTCATATTCTGCAAATAACTAATCTCTTTTATTTTATTATAACTAAATTCTAATGTTTCTAAATTCATTAAATTTACTATTGGAAACAAATTATCAATTTTATTATTACTTATCATTAATTCTTCTAAATTTATTAAATTATCTAATCCATCCAATTTTATTATTTCGTTAAATTTCAGATCTAATATTTTTAATGCAGTTAATTTCTCCAATTTTGATATATCTTTTAATTGATTGTCAGACAAATATAATTTTTCCAATTTTGTTAAATTTTCAATACTAGAAATATCTTCTAACAAATTCCCTTCTAAATTTAATTCTTTCAAATTTACCATATCAGTTAAAGGTAAAATATTTTTTATACTGTTTTCACTTAAATCTAATTTTTCTAAATGTTTTAAATTTCCTAAAAAGCTTATATCTTCTATATTATCTCCTGCCAAATATAATTCTTTTAAGTTATTTAATTTTTTTATAAATTCAAAATCTTTATTTTTTAAATATGGCAAATATAATTTTTCTAATCCCATTAAATTTATTAATCTTTTTATATTGTCAATTTTATTCTGTATAATATCTAACTCTTTTAAATTTTTAATATACTCATCTATATTAAAATTCTCTATGTCATCTTTTTCTAAGTTTAATCTTTCTAAATTCTTAATATTTTTTAAAAATGAAAAATCTGATATTCTACAGTTTTCAATAGTTAAATCGTTTAAATAATCAAGTTTAGGAATTATAAATTTTATTAACGTTTTATTTTCTATACTTTCTATATATAATGTTTTTAAATTTGTAAAATACTTTAATTCCTCTATTAAATCAAACTTGTATATAAGTAAATTTTTAACCTGTTTTAAATCATTATAATAAATATTTCCATTTTCAGGAATATCTAATTTTGCCTTAATTACATTTTCAAAATGTTTATTATAAAAAAATATATACGTTTTAACAGTAGATAATCCTTTATCATCAAATGCTATTATTTTTAATTCTATTGTTTTATGTTCTAAATTATAGCTATGATTTAAATTCAACATCAAAAAATTTTCATCTATTTCTTCATCTATTTCTCCATCATTCTCCCAATCAATTTGAATCTTTTTTATTTTACCATCTATATCTAAAATATTTCCTGATAAATTTATATTATTATTTTCTCTTTTTCCAAACATATTTAATACTGGTGGTTTATCAAATTCAACTTCTATACTCTTACTTCTTATCCCCTCTACTTCACATTCTAAAATATATTTTCCGCTTTTATCTGTTGAAAAAAAATTGTTCTCAATTTTTTGCCTATTTACATAATAATTAATGTGATAATTTGTCAATATATCTCCATATTTATTTTTAACTATACCTTTTAATACTAATTTATCAGTTCCATCCGCTCTTATTAATTTTTTATTTATATTTAATTCTACTTTATCTATTTTTAGTTTCTCATTTAAAAAACATCCGCTTAGAAATAATATTAAAAATAATATTATTAATTTATTTTTAACCATATTAATCTTCTCCATATTCAATATAATATTCTATATTTTTGTATAATATTTATCTAATATATCTAAATTTAATAAATTCTTTGCAATCAAAACAACAATCATCTCACTTTTTTTAACAAAATCATAATTTTATTTTTAAGCTGTTCCTAAATATTGGATAATGTCCCTGTGATAAAAAACAGGCGAGATTGATAATTTGAAAATTTTAATGATAGTGATAAAATGTCCATAAAAAATAAGATTTAAAAGTCTTTCTTATAAAAACTTGGTACTCTCAAAAAAAAGAATATATATATAAATATTTGATGATAATAAACAACTTTTGCCATTTATCATCATCAAATATTTTGTTATTCTATTTTTCTCTTATTTATCTTCCACAACAATTTTTATATTTTTTTCCACTTCCACAAGGGCAAGGATCATTTCTTCCTACTTTAGTTTTTCTTATTGGTTTCTTTTTTACCTCTTCATCTTCTGAAGTATTATAATACATTGGTGTTTCTACCCTTTGTCTTTCTATAAAATCAGGTTTTTCTACTTTTATCTTAAATAAATATGATGTAGTTTCCTCTTTTACTGTTTTTATCATATCACTATATATTTCTGATGATAATATTTTATATTCTACTACTGGATCTTTTTGTCCATATGCTCTTAGATTTATACCCTCTTTTAAAGAATCTAAAACTTGTAAATTTTCTCTCCATCTACCATCTAATATTTCAATCATAATATACTTTTCTAATCTTCTCATTAGCTCTTCTGTAAATTCTTTTTCTTTACTTTCATATATGTCAACTAATTCAGAATAAATTTCATTTTTTATATCTTCAACATCTTTTTCTTTTATATTTTCTATATTTAGATCATACTCATATAATTCATATAATCTATCCTTTAATCCCTCTACATCCCACTCTTCAGGTGTTTCTCCTGTTAATTTTATAGTTGCTTCAAAGTCAGATGTAGATTTTAGCATATTTAAAACTTCGCTTTTTAAATTATCTTTTTCTAATATTTTATTTCTTTGGTCATATATAATTTCTCTTTGTTGATTCATTACATCATCATATTCTAATAATTGTTTTCTTACAGAAAAGTTTCTTGCTTCCACTTTCTTTTGTGCATTTTCTATAGCTTTTGTTATCATTGGATGAAAAATTGGTTCTCCTTCAGGTAAACCTAATCTCTCCATTACATTTCTTACTTTATCAGAACCAAATAATCTCATTAATTCATCTTCTAAAGATAGATAAAATTCTGTAGCTCCTGGATCTCCTTGACGCCCTGATCTTCCTCTCAATTGGTTATCTATACGTCTACTTTCATGTCTTTCTGTTCCTAATATAAATAATCCACCAGCTGCTAAAACTTTTTCTTTTTCAATAGAACAATGTTCTTCATGTTTCTTTAATAATTTTTCATATTCTTCTGTCCCTTCTTCTGCTTCTAATTTAGCCATAAATTCAGGGTTCCCACCAAGTACAATATCCGTTCCTCTTCCTGCCATATTTGTAGCTATTGTTACAGCTCCATATCTACCTGCTTGAGCTACTATTTCAGCTTCTTTCTCATGATGTTTTGCATTTAATACGCTGTGAGGAATCTTTTTAGCTTTCAAAACAGCAGATAACTCTTCTGAACTATCTATAGATGCTGTACCTACAAGAGTTGGTTGTCCTTTTTTATAAAGCTCAATTATTCTATTCACTATTGCATCTATCTTTTCTCGTTTTGTTTTAAATACAAGATCTGGATTATCTTTTCTTGCAATTGGTTTGTTTGTCGGCATTATAATTATTGGTAATTTATAGATATGCATAAATTCTCCTGCTTCTGTTTCAGCAGTACCAGTCATACCTGATAATTTAGTATACATTCTAAAATAATTTTGTAAAGTAATTGTAGCTAAAGTTTGATTTTCTCCTGCAATATCCACTCCTTCTTTAGCTTCTATTGCTTGATGTAACCCTTCAGAATATCTTCTTCCAGACATAAGTCTACCTGTAAATTCATCTACTATTACTACTTCTCCATCTTTAACTATATAATCTTTATCTCTTTTAAATAGTTCTTTTGCTCTTAATGCTTGATTTAAATAATGTGTTAATTCCACATTTTCAGGCGAATATAAATTATCTATTTTTAATATTTTCTCAACTTTTTTTATCCCAACATCAGTTAAAAGTGTAGAATGAGCTTTCTCATCTACCTCATAATCTGTCCCTTTTATTACTTGTATTGATATATCTGCAAATATTTTATACCACTTTGTAGTTTCTTCTGCTGCTCCAGAAATTATAAGTGGTGTTCTAGCTTCATCAATTAAAATTGAATCAACCTCATCCACTATTGCATAATTTAATTCTCTTTGTACTTTTTGACCTTTATCAGTTGTCATATTATCTCTTAAATAATCAAATCCAAATTCATTATTTGTACCATAAGTTATATCAGAATCATAAGCTTCTTTTCTTTCATCATTTTCTAATCCATTTAATATAACCCCAACTTTTAATCCTAAAAATTCATATATTTTTCCCATCCACTCTTTATCTCTTTTTGCCAAATAATCATTTACCGTTACTAGATGAACTCCTTTTCCAGTTAAAGCATTCAGATATACAGGTAATGTTGCAACTAATGTTTTTCCTTCTCCTGTTTTCATCTCAGCTATTTTTCCTTCATGAAGAACTATTCCTCCAACCATTTGCACATCATAATGTCTCATTCCAAGAACTCTTTTTCCAGCTTCTCTTACTACTGCAAATGCTTCTGCTAAAATGTCATCTAATGTTTCTCCATTTGCTAGTTTTTCTCTAAATTCTACAGTTTTAGCTTTTAACTGTTCATCACTTAATGCTTGAAATTGAGGTTCTAATTCATTTATTTTCTCAACTTTTTTTAACATTCTTTTTATTTCTCTTTCATTTTTTGTACCAATTATTCTACCTAACATTTTTTTCAACATAGTATTAACTACCTCTCTTTATTATATTTAGGAATTATTAAAAAATTATATTCTTATACTTTATAATAAAAATATTATTTTAAAACTATCCCTTTTTTAAAACAATTAACCTACAAAAACATTTAATTTTTCATAGATTAATTATAAAAATTATATTCTTCTAATTCTTGTAAACCCTGACATATCAATTACTTTATCAAATTTTTGCACTTTTTCTATTGCATCTAAAATAAGATTAACTCCCAAAGTATCACTTGACATATGACCTGCCATAATTACATTTATATTATGCTCTTCTGCTTTTTTCAAATGTGCTTCTGACATATGCATTCCAATTAAAGTTCCAACCCCTGCATTTTCCATTTTTTCATAAATAGAATCGTTTGCTTCTACTCCACCTGTAACATCTATATAAATTTTTCCAACTCTATTATCTTCTGTTCCTGATATGATTTTTGGTGCATTTTGATTTCTTGATGCTATTTTATATTCTTCTTCTTCTAATAATATTTTAATAATATCTTTTAATTTATAAGGCATTTTATTCTTAAACAGTTCATCTAAATATGTATGAACTGCATTATCTGCTGCTGTATGAATATTCATAAATGGAATATCTAAAATTTTAGCTGTATCAATAGCTCTATTATAATTCAAACTCATTAAACTTCTACCATATTTAACCAAAGATTCGTTTAATATTTTTTCTGCTGTACTTACTCCAACTCCAGCTTCTAATAATAGATCTTCTTGTATTTTTATCATTTTATTTAATCCAAATAAACTTTTCCCCTCTGGATGATGTGCTAGTACAAGGTCTATCTTTTCCCCTTTTTCTCTTAATCTATCTACAATTAAAAGTTCTTGTGCTTCCATATCTATTCCTACTGCTATATTTTTTATATCTAAATTTTCATCACCATATAATATATTTGAATCATTATATGGATTCCAAATTAAACTTTCATTAAAATACTCTTTATTTTCCTCTTTTTCATATAATTTTTTATTTTCTTCTAATACTTCCTTCACTCTATCTTTTCTTGGATCCGCCTTTATCCCTGCTTCTATTCCCAATTTAAATATGTCTATTAATTTCATTCTGTATTCCTCCGCTCTATTTTTTTATGAAATGTCTACATTCAGAATATATGCTATACACATAGCCCATTTTATGTAACCATTATAACATATTTTGCTTATAATTTTAAACTTTTTTTTATTTTTTTAAATTAGTTATTACAGTTCATATGTAATAATTAAAAACTTAATATAAATTACTAATTCTACTAATTTATACTTTCCCAGTAAGATATAAAAAGTCTTGCTAAATTTTAAAATCAGCAAGACTTTTTTATTTAAAAACAACCTAAAAAATAAGCTACGCTTCATCTGGTAAAACATAAATATTTTTCTAAATTTTTGGCTTCTGAAAAATTTTGCCTTGAAAAATCGCATATTTCAAAAAACGGCGTAGCTTATTTTCTGAATAAATTTATACTTTCCTAACAAATAAAAAATCATATCTCTTATTTTTTAAACGTTCTTCAATTCTTTTATAACTTTTTTTATATGTTGTGCATTTTTTTTGCTACATATAAGCAAAGAATCTTTTGTATCTACCACAACTAAATCCTTTACTCCTATAACTGCAATCACTTTTTCACTTTCTTTTTCTCCAACAACTATATTATCTTTACTATCTATATCTATTACTCTAGCATCTTTTACTATATTCCCTTTTTCATTTTTATCAAATACTTCATCTAATGCAGTATAACTTCCTACATCACTCCATCCAAAATCTACTGGAATCACTTTTATATTTTTTGCATATTCCATAACTCCAAAATCAATTGAAATTTTTTCAAATTCTTCAAATTCTTCCTCTATTCTTACTTTTTTTTCTTTAGGATCAATCTCTTTATTTCCCATTATAAGCTTTATCTCTTCTAACGTTTCCCAATGATTAGGCATAAATTTTTCTATACTTTCAAGGATTGTTTTAGTAGAAAATATAAACATTCCACTATTCCACAAATAATTTCCTGATTCTACATATTTTTCAGCTCTTTCTAAATTTGGTTTTTCCCAAAATCTAATTACTTTTGAAGCTTCTCCAATATAACATTCTGCTTCTGTTTCTATATATCCATATCCTGTTTCTGGTTTTGTAGGTTTTATTCCAAGTGTTATAATATTACCTTTTTTCGCTTCTTCTGCTCCTGATAATATTCTTTTTCTAAAATTTTCTTCATTTTTTATTAAATGATCAGAAGCTAATACTATCATCTCTGAATTTGGATATCTAATATCGATATTCAAAGCTCCATATCCTATTGCAGCTGCTGTATCTTTAAATGATGGTTCTATAATTATATTTTCTTCTGGAATCATAGGAAGCTCTTTTTTTATTCCATTAGCTTGTATTGCATTAGTCCCTATAAAAATTCGTTCTGCTGGTATTATTGGTAAAATTCTATCCACAGTTTCTCTTATCATAGATTTATCTGATACTAATTTCAATAATTGTTTAGGTTTTTCTTTTGTTGATAAAGGCCAAAATCTTTCTCCGCTTCCCCCTGCCATTATAAAAGCTGTTAACATAATTTTTTCTCCTTTCAGATATGTTTATAGTGATTATGTTATAATATTATCAAATCAGCTTGTTCTTGTCAATACTCTTAAATTTTAAACTTCTCTATTATACCATTTAGATTTTCCACTTTACTATTTAAATTTTCAGCACTTTCACTTATATACTCTATAACTTTCATTTGCTCTTCTATTGAAACATTTATTTCATTTATATCCTCTAATATTTTATTATTATCTTTTTCAATATTATCAGAATCTTTTAATATTAATTCGAAATCTTTTATTTGTTCATCTTCAACTAATGTTATATTCCCCATATTTTCTTTTATTAAATCCGCTGTTTTCATAATATTATTAAGTTTTGATTTTATTTCATTTATTCCATCTTGAGTCACTTTACTTATTCTTTCTGTTTTTTCTGTTTTATTAACTATTTCTGTATTTTTCTTTTCAATTTCTCCTACATATGATGATATATCATTAGCTATATCATTTGTTTCACCTGATAATTTTCTTATTTCTTGTGCTACTACTGCAAATCCTTTTCCTGCTTCTCCTGCTCTTGCAGCTTCTATTGCTGCATTTAATGCTAACATATCTGTTTGATCTGATATTGAATTTATTTTTAATAAAAATTGACTAATATTTTTTATATCTTCACTTAAATCCTCTATCAATTTAGAAATATCTTCACTATTTACAATTATATCTTTAACATCATTTATTAAGTTATTAGAAAAACTATATCCCTCGTTTGCAATACTAGACATTTCAATGCTATTTTCACTAGATACTGTTATCTTATTGCTTACCATTTCAACTTTTTTTGTCAAATCTTTTATTTTACTAGAAAACATTTTTATTCTACTTATATTTTCTTCTGAATTATTTTTAACTTTTATAGAATTCTCTCCTATACTCTCTACAGAATTTCTACTCTCTACAGAACTACTTACTAAGTTTTCAGCTTCTTTTCCAACTTCTAAGGTAACATTTTTAGAATTTACTATTATATCTTTCATACCTTTTATCATATTATTAAAACTATCTGCTAAATCTTTTAATTCATCTTTTGTTTTTATTTCTGCTACAACATTCAAATCTCCATTTTCAGCTTTTTTCATTAATGTTTTTAATTTAAATATTGGATTTGTTATCATAAATGATATCACTGCTGTTAATAATATTCCTATTAAAACTCCTATAACTAATATTATTATTACAAATGTTTTACTACTTTTTGCTTTTTTAGATATACCATTTTTTATTATTTCTGATTTATCTACAGTGTCGCTTACGTTCTTGCTAGTTACTTTTCTTAATTCATCAGTTATCCCTAAAGATTTATTAATATTTTCATCTACTTTAGATTGTTCTTTATAAATATCAACCCATTTTTCATTTTTAAAAGATTGATATTGGCTAATAGAATCAAATATTTTAGTATGAATATCTAGTTTTTTTCCTAATTCTATATATACTTTTTTTAATTTAGGATATTTTTCTAATTGTTTTTTTAATATAACCCTATATTTAGCTACTGCATCACTCCATTTTTTTGTATTTTCATTATAAGAATCACCTTTTAATATAAATGAATCTTTTTCATAGCCAATTATTTCTAACAATTTACTATTTAATAATTTAAAATCTGTCAAATTATATATATCACTTGAAAACATAACCGCTCCAAGTATTATTCCTCTATATTTTGTTTTTTTATAATATATTACAGCATCTTCTAAATTATTTTCACTATTTCTCAAATCTGAAGTTAATATCATACCACTATTTTTATCAAATTTTAAAGTCTTTGGCAGTTTTTTTAAATATGGATGAAATAAAACATTAAAATTTTTATCTAATATAATTCCATATCCTTTTTTTCCATATCCACCTACATAAAAATATTTTGATACATAAACATTTCCTTTTACAGTATTTGCAACTTGTAAATCTGTAAATTCCTTATTATTAACTATCGCTTTTTTTCTTCTTAGTTGCATCTCTTCTATTCTTATACTATTTTTAAGTTTTCTTTCTATTGTTTTATTTATATTACTTTTGTAATTTACCTCTAAATTTCTAATTTTTCCTTTTAACTCTTCAGTGGTAACTAATAATTTTTTTAAATTCTCATTATTAACATCTTCTTTAATTATAATGCTTTCTTTTAGAGCTATTATTTTTTCTATACTATTTTTGACAGTTTCTATATTTTTCTTTAAATCTACTATTTTATTATTATCTCCTAAGTCTCCTGCTTGAACATTTATAATTTTATGTATATTCTCTATCTCTCGTTTTGATTTTTTAATTTCTTTTAAATTATCCTCAAGAAGTATAGTCCTTTCTTTAACTTTTAAATTTAATATAGAATTTTCAATTTTCACTGTACTTTCTATCAACGGTATTGTATTTTTTAAAATTTTATTTGAAACACCAGATATAGTTTCAACACCTTTTTTCATAGATTGAACTTGTAATATACCGTTTTGCCCAATAAGAATTATTACAATAAGTAAAATCCCACCTAATAAAATTAACTTTTGTGATATCTTCATTTTTCCCTCCCATTTTTTGATTCCATTTACATATTTAATATTACTATGGAACGTTTAAAAAAATAATGTTCTCATATTTTGTTATAAAAACGCTTAAAACATTGCGTATTTTAAAGCAAAATGTGAATGTTATTTTTAAGCCATTCCTATATATATCATACTTTCAAATCTTTTTAATAAAATAAAACTCATTTTTAATTTTATTAAAAAGATGGCAAGCAAATTAATATTTGCTTGCCACACAAAGTATATGATTAAATCTAAAAAGATTATCTTTTCAAAATCATATTCTTATTGATTCATATCTGATATTTTCTTTTCTGCTAATTTTTGCATTCCTGCTGCGGCATCTTTTGCTGATATTTTATCATTCATTATATCTTCTTGGAATGGTCTAATTGCATCCCATATAGCTCTCATTTCTGGAACTATTGGCATAGGTTTTCCCATTAACATTTGTGCTACAGATCCTGCTAAGAATGGATCATTTTTTATAGATGGATCATTAGCTGCTTCTATATTTACAGGTAATGTTTTATCTCTTGTAGCTGTAAATAATTGGATATCTTTTCTTGTTATAAATTTAATGAATTTACCTGCTGCTTCTTCTACTTTTGGATCTAATCCTTCTGGTACAAATAAACCTTGGACAGCTGTCATTGGTGAATAGAATCCTCCACCTGGTACTTGAGGTACTTTAGCAAGTCCCATATTATCTTTTAATACTGATTTATAACTAGAATATGACCAATCTCCATTAATTATAAATGCTGCTTTTCCATCTTTAAATAAACTATCCGCTGTTCCATAATCAGCTTCTGTAGGAACTGCTTTAGATACATATTTTAAGTCATGTACAAATTGTAAAGCTTTTACCATAGCTGGAGTATCCAATGTTGGTTGACTATTATCATCCATTACCCAACCACCAAAAGCTCCTAAAAATCCTACAAACCAATATGGTTCATTTAAATTATATACTAATTTATATTCTGTTCCATAATCTGTAGCAAGTAATTCTTTCCAAGTTGTAGGTACTTTTTTTACATATTTTTTATTATATATTAGAGTCAAATGATTTCCTATTTGTTCTGGAACACCATATAATTCTCCAAAAATAGTTAATTGTTTTAAACTTGTAGGTATAAATTTTTTCAAAAATTCTTGATCTAAACCTTTTACTTCTGAAATTGGTTTAATTATACCCATTGTAGCATATACACCAACTGTATCTGATGGTCCTAATACTATTGCTGGTGGATTACCTGAAAATGCTGCATTTTGAAAATTGTATCTTAAATCTTCTGGAGCATAATGTACTCTTTTTACTGTAATTCCAGGATTTTCTTTTTCAAACATTGCTATTGCTTTATCATATGTTGGATCTATAGTTGATTCCCACTTTTCCCATATTTGAATTTCTGTTGAAAATGATAAACTTGTAACTATAAGCATAGCTATTAACATTAATAAACTTTTTTTCATTTCCTAACCTCCCATTATTTTTTTAATTTTGCTTTTAAAGCTTCTACCTCTTTCACTTTTTGTGCCATTAATTTTTTGTAAGTATTTTGCACTCTTCTAGTTTTTAATTCTGCCTTTGATAACTTTAATTTTAATTCTTCTACTTCTTTCACTTTTTGTGCCATTAACTTTTTATAAGTATTTTGCACTCTTCTAGTTTTTAATTCTGCCTTTGACAACTTTAATTTTAACTCTTCTACCTCTTTCACTTTTTGTGCCATTAATTTTTTGTAAGTAGATTGAACTCTTTTTACATTTAATTTTGCTTTTTTCAAATCTACAACTAATTTATCCAAACTTTTGGCATAAGCTCTATTTTCTTCTTGCAATTTAACAACTTGAGCTTTCAAATCTTTAGATGTATTACCTTTTTTAGATAAACCTGTACATCCTGTAAAAGATAATACAATTAAAATAGAAGCAACTGCAATTCCTCTTTTCATGTTTTCACCTCCCTAGTTTTATTTTAAAAAAATTATTTTCATTCAACACAAAAGTGTCTCTTAAATTACCATCTCTTAGAGAGTATACAACTCAATGTACCATTTGTCAACTTTTTATTCTTTTACGCCACCTAATGTAAGACCTGAAATCAAATATTTTGATAAATACATAAACAGAGCCATTGCAGGAACCATTACTAATATTGAAGCTGCAGCAAAATTTCCCCATTCAGTTTGAAATTGTCCAGCCATAGTTTGCAATCCCAAAGGTAATGTTTTTAAGCTTTCTTTTTGCATAAATACATTAGCTACTACAAAATCTGTCCATGAAGCCATAAATGAAAATAGTGCAGTTACCACTACTCCTGGTTTTACAAGTGGTAATATTATCTTATAAAATGCTTTAAATTGGCTAGCACCATCTATCATTGCTGCTTCCTCTAAGGTATATGGAATAGTATCATAGTACCCTTTCATTTGCCACACGCATAATGGCAAAGCTGTTGTAGTATACATTAATATTAATCCAAAATATGTATTAGTAAGATGTAATTTTGACATTACTAAATACATTGGAAGTAACAACATAGTTGCTGGAAACATTTGAGTTATAAGAAAAAATGTTAATCCACTCTTTTTCCCAGGAAAATTAAACCTAGAAAAAGCATATCCTGCTGTAGATGCAAATGAAACTCCAAATATAACAGTAAAGAATGATACTATTGTTGAGTTTTTTAACCAAATCCAAAAGCTAGCATGAAAAAATTTAGTTATTAAATCTGCTGAAGCATATTTGGGATCTAACCCTCTTAAAAATAAAATATTTTTAAAAGAATCAAAACTAGCATCTTTTGGTATTATTGCTAATGATGCTGTAAAAGCTCTATCTCCAGGTCTTAATGATATTGTTACAACTCTAAGTATTGGATATATCGCTAATATACTTGCAATTATTAATATTGTATGTATTATTATTCTTTTACTTAACTTGTCTTTCATTGCCATTATCTAACTCCCTCCTCTGCTTTAGTAACTTTGATTAATAGCACACTAAATACCATTAATATTAAAAATATAGCTACAGAGAATGCAGCTGCATAACCATATCTATATAAATTAAATGCAGCTTTATACACATATGTTACCAATATATCTACTTTCCCAGTAAGTTTATCTTGAGACATTAAATATATTACATTTACATTATTAAAAGTCCAAACCACTCCCATAATTACTGCTGGAGTCATTACAGGTTTTAATAATGGCAATGTTATATTTTTTATTTGTTCCCAAGAAGTCGCTCCATCTATTTCAGCTGCCTCATAATATGTTTCAGGTATACTTTGTAATCCACCTAAAGCTATCATCATCATAAATGGTATTCCTAGCCATACATTAGTTATTATTGCCCCTGTCAACATCCAATTAGCATTAGTAAGCCAAGGTATAGTTACTGTTGCATTTATATGAAAAAATCTCAAAACATCATTCATCATTAAGTTTATTGCACCATATTGACCATTAAACATACCCTTCCATACTAATACAGCTATAAATTGAGGTATTGCCCAAGGCATTATAATTAATGTTTGATATACAGGTCTCATTTTCATTTCTCTATTTAATAATATTGCAAGAAAAATTCCTCCTGTAACGTGGAAAAATATGTTTGCAAATGTCCATATTATTGTTCTCATAAAAACTTTCCAGAATAAAACATCTCCAAATATTGACAAATAATTTTCAAATCCATTATAATAAAGTTTATCCGCTTTTATAAATACTATAAATCTTTTTAAATTTAAATTTGAAAAAGATATCCTAAAATTATATAAAAATGGATATATAATTATTACCAAAACTATTAATACTGCAGGAAATAGCATATAATATGCGAATCTCTCTTTTTTTACCCAATTATATGTTTTAGTTATCTCTTTTTTCGTTTCTTCTATATTTTCTTTTACACTTTTCTTTTCTTCTTTTTTTAATCCACCTCTAATTATATAAATCAAAGATATTATATATACAGTAATAACTACAACGTGTTGAGTTACCTCTGCTACTCCAAGTTTATTAATAACAGATACTTTTAATCCTAAGTTATGTAATCCTATACCTAGTAATTTATCATATAATAATACTCCCGCAGTTAAAATTGTATTTAATGTTAATAAAAAATATAATCTTTTATAAGCTAATACCGCAAAAGCAAATATAAGAGATATTATTATCAAAGAATAAAATACAAAATTGCTTTTACTAAGTTCATTATCTGTTAATTTCTGATATTTCTTCACTTCTTTAAATTGTAATATTTTCCCTCTATATTTCTTCATGCTTATTGTTGTAGATAATGGAAATCTTCTAAAAATAGAATCTTTTTTCAAATCACTTTTTCTGTATTCTGTTGTTCTCATAACTTTTCTTTTTACTTTTTTATTATCAAGAACTCCACCTAAGTATGTATTTCTACTAAAAAACAGAGTAATCGCAAATAATAAAAACAATAAAAAAGAAGCAGTATATAAAGTAGTTTTATTTTGTTTCATTTATATTCCTCCTATAATTTCTTCTTATAAACTTATATTTTCTTCTGTCTCTTTGTCAAATATATGACATTTACTTGTATCAAACCATATTTCATATTTTTCTCCTGATTTTACTGTTACTCCTTCACTTCCCAATCTTGCTATATATTGATTTTTTCCCGGTGTGAAATATACAAATACTTCATTTCCCATTTGTTCTACTACATATATTTCTGAATTTACATAATTATCTTTTTCGTTTGGATGTGTTTCATGACTTCCTATATGTTCTGGTCTTATTCCAAACCACACTTCTTTCCCTACGTATTTTTGTACTTTGTCTGCTTTTTCTTTTGGCAATCTTAATTTCATATGTTCTGTTACTACATATGTTGTATCTCCTTCTTTTTCTAGTTTTGCTTCTACTATATTCATTGATGGACTTCCTATAAATCCTGCTACAAATTTATTTTCTGGTTTATTATATAAATTTAATGGAGTGTCTACTTGTTTTATTACTCCTAACTCCATTACACATATTCTATCTCCCATTGTCATTGCTTCTACTTGATCATGAGTTACATATATCATTGTTGTTCCTAATCTTTTATGTAATTTTGTTATCTCTACCCTCATATGTACTCTTAATTGAGCATCCAAATTTGATAATGGTTCATCAAATAAAAATACCTCTGGATCTCTTACTATTGCTCTACCTACTGCTACTCTTTGTCTTTGTCCTCCTGACATCTCTTTTGGTTTTCTATCTAATAGGTCTGTTATTCCTAATATTTCTGCTGCATCTTTTACTCTTTTATCTATCTCTTCTTTTGGTGTTTTAGCTAATTTTAGTCCAAATGCCATATTATCATATACGTTCATATGTGGATACAAGGCATAATTTTGGAATACCATTGCTATTCCTCTATCTTTTGGTGGTAACTCATTTACTATTGTATCACCTATTGCTACCGTTCCTCCTGTTATCTCTTCTAATCCTGCTATCATTCTTAATGTTGTTGATTTTGCGCAACCTGATGGCCCTACAAATACCATAAATTCTCCATCTTTTATTTCTAAATTGTGCCCATGTACTGCTTTGAATCCATTTGGATATGTTTTTTCCATATCTTTTAAAACTACTTTTGCCATATTATTTCTCCTTTCAAATTTGTTTTTATATTTAATTTTTCTTATTTTTTATAGCCAAATACATTATTTGATTTTTTTACAGCTTTTTCTCTTTATTAATTTAGGCTCTATTAAAATTTCATTATTTACATTTTTATTTTCTATAACATCCATTATATATTTCACTGCCATTTGCCCTATTTCCAATGGATTTTGATCTACTGTTGTAAGCGAAGGATTACTGTAATATCCAAATCCAATATTATCAAATCCAACTACAGATATATCTTCTGGAATTTTCATTCCATTTGCTTTTACTCCTTCAATAAATCCTATTGCCATTAGATCACTTACTGAAAATATAGCTGTTGGTCTATCTTTTTTTCTAAACAACCTTTTTCCAATTTCATATCCACTTTTTTTAGTAAAATCTCCTTCATAAACATACTTTTTATGAAATAAATTTTTACTTTCTAAAATTTTTTTATAAGCAAAGTATCTCCTTTTAGATATCTCAGCCTCTCCACCTATTATTATCCCTATTTTTTCATGTCCTAACTCGGTTAAGTAGTCTATTACAGATTTAACCCCTTTATAGCTATCGCTACTTAGAAAACTAATATTTTCTCCTTTTAAATGAAAATCGATTATAGATATTGGTAATAATAAATCTTTTACAGAATTTATTTTTTTATCTTCAGAGTCAACTCCAATAAATATAACTCCTTCTACCATTTTTTCTCTTATTATTTCTGTATAGCTCTTATTCTTATTTTCTGAAAATACAAGTATATCATACGCGTATGAAACAGCTGTTTCTATTATTCCATCTAAAAATTTATATCCGTAATATTCTTCCCCTTTTAGATTTTCTTTTCCTAAAATAAACACCCCTAAAGTATTACTTTTTTTTGTTGCAAGTTTTTTGGCAAAATAATTAGGAGAATATCCCATCTCCTTTGCTGTTTTTTTCACTTTATCTTTTAATTCAATACTTATATCCTCTTTATCGTTAAGTGCTTTTGATACAGCAGCTTTTGATATATTTAATTTTATAGCAATATCTTTTATTGTAACTCCCAATTTTATCACTCCTTAGAAATAGTAAAAAAATAAGCTACGCTTCATCTGGTAGGACATAAATATTTTTCTAAATTTTTGGCTTCTGAAAAATTTTGCCTTGAAAAATCGCATATTTCAAAAAAATGGCGTAGCTTATTTTCTGAATAAATTTATACTTCCCTAGTAGACTCGAAAATAATATATCCATTTCATAACAAAATCATTTTCTAAAACTTCCTCTTAATCGATTAAGTTGATATTATTATAACTCATAATGAAGATTTTGTCAACTATTTTGTGCTTTTTTTATCTGAAATTGATTAATTTTTGCACATTATACTTAAATATACCGCATAAAAAAATAGAGCTAGTTATTGTCAGCTCTATTTTAACTTTTCATATATTTATTTTTTCCATCTTCTAAAATTTCATCATATAAAATCGGCAGCTTTTTTTCTATATCTTCTAGCATATCTAACAACTCATACTCTAATATATCACTTAGCAAAACATAGTCTCTATCCTCTATACTTTCCACTATTGACTCTACTATATTCTGAAAAGATTCTATTAACTCATCAAATTCTATTTTTTTAAATTCAATTCCTAAAATTTCTTTTACACTTGAAAACACATTATCTATCCATTCTAATCCATTAGTTAGTTGAACTATTATTGTAAAAGCTTCACTTTCTTCTTCAATAGCCAATAAATTTACTATATTCTGTATTCCATCTTTCAATTTATAGATATAATTATTCATCTCTTGAAAAGATTCTAACAATAATACTTGAGGTATTTGAGTTTCAAATTCTATTTTTTTCACTTCATTTATCGTTACATTATCAACATCTTCCAAAGCTCTTCCATCTATATTAATGGATATGATAACTTTCCCAGTTTCTTTTATAAAATTCTCAACTTCTTTTATAATAGTGTCCAAATCATCTGTTTTTTCTATGTCAGCATCTACTTTTACTTTATCAATAAATATTTCCATTTAAATTCTCCTTTTTATAGAGTTCTTAAGTCATTCCTGTTCCTAAAGAACGTTTAAAAAATAATGTTTTTATATTTTATTCATAAAAACGCTTGAACCACTACGTATTTTATAAACAAAATTTATAGGTTATTTTTAAGACGTTCCTAAACTAGCAAGTTGACCTGTAAGCCATGAAGATTGACTATTACTAGTAGATATTGCTTGCTCCATTGCTGTAAATTGTTTTTTTAGCGAATCAGATCTCATTTTTAATCTACTATTCATACTATCTATCCACTCATTCATATCTTTTACTGTACTATCTAAGGATTTTATATGACTATCCATTGTTCCATTATATATTGTATATGGATTAAGATAGCTTTTTAATCTAACTGCAATTCCATCTCTAGAATTATTTTCATCATAATCATATGTTGACGTTATAGTTTCTCCCGAAGCAGGTGCTGTCCCAAATTTTAATTCTCCACTCTGTAAATTAACATATATTTCCCCAGCTTGTGGAGTACCTGATGTTATTAATTTATTAGTAGAATTTGAAGCAGTATATGTTGTAGTTCCAACTTGTAATGTTACCTTATCTATGCTTGAAGGTGTATAATTTAGACTATAATCAACAGTAGTTCCATCTCCAGTTCCTACAGCCTCATCTGTTATTGTTCCTGTTCCTATATCTTGAGTAAACAAACCTTTTACAGCTTCCATATTAGCTTTTAAAGCTTCAGTTAATTTACTTTTATCTATTTTTAAAGTTGATGTTTTTGTATCACTAGCTTCTACTCCAACTAAAGCCAACTGATTATAATCACTATCTAATCCACTTACAGTTCCTGTTAATTTATTCCTTAAAGAATAAATTAAATTAACTGCCATACTATCGCCTTGTAGTTCTCCATCTTTTTTAGTTTTATCTTCTAAATATGATATTAAGTTATTATATTTATCCACAAAACCACTTATTTCTCCATAAGCTTTATCTGTATCTTGAGATACTGATAAAGTAATTTTTTCTCCTGTATCAGTAGCACTTTTCAGCTCAAAATTAACTCCATTTATATTAAATTTATTAGAAGGCTTTGTAAAATTAACTCCATTTATTGTTACAGTGGCATCACTACCTGAATATACTGATTTTTCAGTAGTTGCATCTGTATCATCTGTTTGGTTCATCAAATTCATAGATGCTAAAAATCCACTTGTATCATTTTCAAGTGTAATATCATCTCCAGATTCTTTTGCTGTAAGAGTCATTTTTTTTGTATCATTATCATAAAAAGCTGTAACTCCTGCACTAGAACCATTAATATCATTTATTATACTTTCTATACTATCATCTGCTGTATTCATCTCAAAAGTATATCCATTTATTGTGAAAAAACCATTACTAACTCCTGATAAATTTGAAACATCTGTTATCTTCTTTTGATAATCTGGATTTTCTCCATTTTCGATTTTTTCTCCTAAATGAGTTTCCATTCCAACTGCTGTTAAAAATCCACTTGTATCAGTAGAATCAAACTCTATATTTTGAGAAGTTGATGCTTCTTTTGCTTCTATTTTAAATTTACCTGTTGTAGAATCAAAACTAGCTACTACTCCTGCGTTAGATACATTTATTTTATTTATCACCATATTTATTGTATCATCTGCTATTACATCTACAACTTTTCCATTTATCTTAAAACTACCTTCTGTTACTGAACCTCCAACACTAAATTTTTCATTTGGATCTGTCAACGTAGATGTCTCCTCTACATTAGCTTTCACTCCATCAGTAAAATTTAATGCTGTTCCAGAAGTTATTTTACCAGGCTCTGCCAAAACTACATTTTCCAAAACATAGCTACTTGCAGAAGCTGATGTTGTCGCCGTTCCTGTAATTTTAGAATCATCTGTCGAAGATACCGTCCTCGAATCAAACGTAGAACTAAATTTTAAATTAGTTGCTGCACTTTTCAAAGATGACATTTTACTATCTATATTTTGCCAAATAGTTTTTTCCATTTTTATTTTATTTATTTCTTTTTGTTTTTGATACATTGGTTGCCTATCAGCTTCTAACATTTGTTGAATTATTGAAGACGTATCTAATCCTGATGCCATCCCCGCAAGTTGTACTCCTGCCATTTAAATTCACCTCCCCATTTAATACCAATAATCCATGTTTTTCAAACGTTCTTTAAATTTTTTTATCCAAAACATTTCCAATTAACTCTTCTACTCCTTTTGCTACATTTATTATCTCTTTTGCTGGAATTTGCTGTAACATTTCTCCTGTTTGTTCGTTATATATTTTAACTACCCATTTATTTGTATCGTCATCCTTTTCATATCTTATTCCTTTATCTTTATTATCGGTTTTTATCCCTAGTTCCTTAAGTTTTGTTTCTACTTTATTCTTGATATTATTATATCCTATTTTTTTATCTTTTTCTACCGCTTCTTTTGGAACTTCCATTTTTTTTATAGGTGGGCTATTCTCTAAATATGCTCCCACATTTTCAACTCTCATTTTAATTCACCTCCAACATTTAGGAATGATTAAAAATAATCTTCCTATTTTTTTAATGTTCTTTTTTAGTTTCTATATCCCATAATAGCCGACTCCATATTTGGAGTCGGCCTGGCCGGCTTTTTCATTTTTTTATTTTAGTAAATTCAGCACACTTTGTGGCATTGAATTAGCTTGTGCTAACATCGCTGTCCCTGACTGCGAAATTATTGACTCTTTTGAATAATTCACCATTTCTTTTGACATATCTACATCTCTTATCCTACTTTCTGCAGCCTGAAGGTTTTCAGAAGCTGTACCCAAATTATTTATTGTATGCTCCAACCTGTTTTGCATTGCTCCAAAACTAGCTCTTTGAGTAGAAACTGATGTGATAGCTGTATCAATTGTAGTTATAGCACTATTTGCAGCTGTTTGTGATGAAACTGAAATACTAGAAATCCCCAAAGCACTTGCTCTCATACTTGAAATATTTAAGGTTACTGTTTGAGAAGCATTCGCTCCTACATGAAACGATAACCCAGTTGTTGAATATGACCCTGATAAAAGGTTCATTCCATTAAACTGAGTTGTTTCCCCAATCCTATTCACTTCACTTACAAGCTGATTTACTTCTAATTGTATCATATCTCTATCAGAACTTGTATTAGTATCATTTGCAGATTGAACAGATAATTCTCTCATTCTTTGTAATATTGAATGAGTTTCATTTAATGCTCCTTCTGCTGTTTGTATAAGACTTATAGAATCTTGAGAATTTCTTTCTGCCATATTAAGACCATTGATCTGCCCTCTCATCTTTTCTGATATGGCTAATCCTGCTGCATCATCACCAGCTCTATTTATTCTTAAACCTGATGATAATTTTTCCAACGATTTCGCTATAGTCCCTTCAGAATTAGTTAAATTTCGATAAGAATTCATAGCTGAAATATTATGATTTATAATCATAGCAATCTCCCCCTCCATGATATTTTTTCTAAAGCATCCCTGCTTTATCATCACGCGAGATTATACCGCCGGCCAAAGTAGTATAATATCAACATGACCACCGTTAGATTTAATTTAATTAAATCCAACAGAAGAATTTATCATGGAGGGGAAGAACTATTTTTTAGTATTAAGAGCCAAAAGGCTCTTAATACTTAGATTATCTAAGTAATTGTAACACACCTTGTGGTTGTGCATTTGCTTGTGCTAACATTGCTGTACCTGATTGAGAAATGATCTTATTTTTACTAAATTTAACCATCTCTTTAGACATATCAACATCTCTTATTCTGCTTTCTGCTGCTTGTAAGTTTTCTGATGATGTATTCAAATTATTTATTGTATGCTCTAATCTGTTTTGCATTGCTCCAAATTTTGATCTCTCAGCTGAAACTGACTCAATAGCTGTATTTATTGTAGTTATTGCTGTTTCTGCTGATGCTGCACTTGTTATTGATAATGCTTGTGATGCACTTGCTCCACTTATTCCAAGAGCACTTGCTTTCATACTGTTAAATTTCAAACTTACAAATTGACCTTCATTAGCTCCTACATGAAATCTTAGACCATTTGTAGCATAGCTTCCTGTCATCAAAGTTTTTGTATTAAACTCTGTTTGTCCAGATATTCTATCTACCTCTTGTCTTAGTCTATCCATTTCTTTTTGTATTTCGCCTCTATCTGTTGTCGTATTTGTATCATTTGATGATTGTACTGCTAATTCTCTCATTCTTTGTAATATTGAATGTGTTTCATTTAATGCACCTTCAGCTGTTTGTATCAAACTAATAGAATCTTGTGCATTTTTTGCAGCCATGTCCAATCCTTTTACTTGTCCTCTCATTTTTTCTGATATAGCTAGTCCTGCTGCATCATCACCAGCTCTATTTATTCTTAAACCTGATGACAATTTTTCCAATGAACCATTTACATTATTATTGGTTTGAGTCAAGTTTCTAAAAGAATTCATTGCTGACATATTGTGATTGATAATCATTTTTATAACCCCCTCCGTGTTTTTTTCCCAAGCATCCTTGCCTGAGTTGATTGTAAAAATATAGGGCCCTTATATTTAGCAACCATCACTAACTTCTATAAAGCTAAAAATTAACAATTGTTACTAAATGTAAAAACACGGAGGAGATATCCTTGAAAGAAAATTAAGAATAATTTTCTTTCATATTATTATCAAACATTTAAACTTAAGAACGTTTAAAAAATAATTTTCTCTTTTTTTGTTATAAAAACGCTTAAAGAACATTTAAAAAATATTTTCTTATATTTTGTTGTAAAAACGCTTGAATCGTTGCGTATTTTAAAACAAAAGGATAAGGTTGTTTTTAAAGCGTTCCTAAATTATTGCGTATTTTATAACAAAATCAGAAGGTTATTTTTAAGCCATTCCTTAATTTATTATTACCCTCTTAGAAGTTGTAATACTCCTTGAGGTTGTGTATTTGCTTGTGCTAACATCGCTGTACCTGATTGAGCAATAATTTTATTTTTACTAAATGCAACCATCTCTTTAGACATATCAACATCTCTTATTCTGCTTTCTGCTGCTTGTAAATTTTCTGATGATGTACCTAAGTTATTTATTGTATGCTCTAATCTGTTTTGCATTGCTCCAAATTTTGATCTTTCAGCTGAAACTGTTTCAATAGCTGTGTTTATTGTAGTTATTGCTGTTTCTGCTGATGCTGCACTTGTTATTGATAACGCTTGCGATGCACTTGCTCCACTTATCGCTAAAGCACTTGCTTTCATACTATTAAATTTCAAACTTACAAATTGATTTTCATTAGCTCCTACATGAAATCTTAGACCATTTGTAGCAAAACTTCCTGTCATCAAAGTCTTTGTATTAAACTCTGTTTGATTAGATATTCTGTCTACTTCTTGTCTTAGTCTGTCCATTTCTTTTTGTATTTCGCCTCTATCTGTTGTTGTATTTGTATCATTGGCTGATTGTACTGCTAATTCTCTCATTCTTTGTAATATTGAATGTGTTTCATTTAACGCACCTTCAGCTGTTTGTATCAAACTAATAGAATCTTGTGCATTTTTCTTTGCCATATCCAGACCTTTTACTTGTCCTCTCATTTTTTCTGATATAGCTAGTCCTGCTGCATCGTCACCAGCTCTATTTATTCTCAAACCTGATGATAATTTTTCCAATGAACCATTAATAGTCTTATTTGTTTGTGATAAATTCCTATAAGAATTCATTGCTGTTATATTATGATTGATAATCATTTCCCTCATCCTCCTTGACTTTTTTTTGGCATCCCTGCCTATTACAATGTTTACCGCGCGGACTTCAACATTATAAAGTGGTTTTTTTAACCACCACAACTGAGATTAATAAAATTAACCCCACTCATTGTGGTTAAATCTCGTCAAGGAGATCTGATACTATCTTCCCTTTTTTATTTTATTATTTTCTTTTTACATATCAAACTATCTTAAAATAATTTTATACCTTCCCAAATATAAAAAATTTTAAATATTAACTATCCTTTCAACAGTTGCAACACTCCTTGCGGTTGTGCATTTGCTTGTGCTAACATTGCTGTTCCTGATTGAGATATAATTTTATTTTTACTAAATTTAACCATCTCTTGAGACATATCAACATCTCTTATTCTACTTTCTGCTGCTTGTAAATTTTCTGATGCTGTTTTTAAATTATTTATTGTATGTTCTAATCTGTTTTGCATTGCTCCAAATTTCGATCTTTGTTCTGATACTGATTCAATAGCACTATTTATTGTTGTAATTGCTGTTTCTGCTGCTGTTGCAGTTGTTATAGATATTGCTTGTGATGCACTCGCTCCACTTATTGCTAAAGAACTTGCTTTCATACTGTTTATTTTTAAACTAATAGATTGACCTTGATTTGCTCCTACTTGAAATACCATTCCTGTTGTTGCAAATGCTCCAGTCAATAGTTTTTTAGTATTAAATTCTGTACTGTCAGCTATTCTGTCGATTTCTTGTTTTAATTGATTCATCTCTTTTTGTATTTCTGATCTGTCTGATGATGTGTTAGTATCATTGGCTGCTTGAACTGCTAATTCTCTCATTCTTTGCAATATTGAATGAGTTTCATTTAGAGCTCCTTCTCCTGTTTGTATCAAACTTATTGCATCTTGAGAATTTTTACTTGCCATATCTAACCCTCTGATTTGACCTCTCATTTTTTCTGAAATTGCTAGACCTGCTGCATCATCACCAGCTCTGTTTATTCTTAACCCTGATGATAATTTTTCTAATGATTTCGTAACACTATCATTAGTTGTTGATAGATTTTTGTAGGCATTCATAGCCACAATGTTGTGATTAATAATCATTTCTCTTCATCCTCCTTGATTTTTTTTGTCTTTTCGACATCCTTGTCTTTTCAAACATATAAAAAACCCTGTTTAAATTTTTCAAACAGGGTTTTTTTGTTAGTTTAATTAAAGATTAAACTATATAATAAAACAATTAAAGAGTTGCAGAAAAATAAGTTTCTTATTTTTTTAATTACTCTTTAAAACTTGTTTCATTGTATAATCAAACCTTTTACTAATCCTTTAGTTAATTCTTAAACCTCCCTGTTTAAGGTTTTTTTATGAGGTTGACTCCTCTATTCAATTGTTAGTTATTTTTTTGCCACAAGAAAATTTCTCTTGTGGCGCGCCCAATACAATTCAAAAAGAAACAAAAATAACACTTGCTATTAGTTGGAAGTCATAAGAACCCACTAATGGCAAGTGTTAATATTTAAAAATAAATTAACAATACACTTACCGAACCATTCCTTTAGCTCTTACTTAAACCTCCTTGTTTAAGGATTTTTTATGAGGTTAGCTCCTCTATTCAACATCTTATTTAAATTATCGTCATCTTCTTTTATTACTTTAATACTTTTTTATTTTTTTATTTCTTACTTTTTTAGAAATATTAAAAAAATAATATTCTTGTATTTGTTCATAAAGATATTATCGTTATATATATAATTTACTTTAGCTTTTTTTGTATATTTTTTATTTTTTTATTTTTTTAAATAAATTTCCTAATCCACTTATTTTTTCTTTTGAATTTTTTGCTGCTATCTCATTTTCTTTTTGAATCTCAGCATAAACTTCCGCTCTATGAACTGTTACTTTTCTAGGAGCTTTTATTCCAATCTTTACTTGATCTCCTTTTACATCTACAACAACTATTTCTATATCATCACCAATTATAATACTTTCATTTTTTTTCCTCGATAGCACTAACATATTATTTTACCTCCTGATCAGAGGGTAAGTTTTTCTCCATCTCTTCTAATACATAATGTTTTAACTTATGTCTTGAATTTGTTGATATAACCTGTTTTGCTATTTTTCTTTTTGCATTAATAACTATTGGTCCTTGTAGATTAGCTGTCATTTTAGAAGGATCATCTGGTATTACAACAATTGAAAATATTTCTGAATCTTCAGGTTTTGTTAATTTCAAATCCTCAGTATCTTTTTCAGAAATTTCTAAAGCATATTTTGGCATAAATTCATATGGCCTTATTATAACAAATGCCAATGCTGGTTCTTCTATTGCTTGTAACCATTTTAATGGATTTCCTTCTTCCATATTAAAAATTACATATTTTTTAATATCTTCAAATCCTAATATTCCTTCTGGAAAATTTATAATTTCCGCTTCTTCTATTTCTATTTCTCCAAATCTAGTAGTGCTTATTTTCATATTCTTCCTCCTACTTTATTATCCTTTATAATTAATATTACCACCTATAACGTTTATATTTACTTTTGGATAATTTGCTTTTATATTTATCTCGCCCATTTGAGCTGAAATATTCAATCTTTCTTTTGATATAGTTTCTATTTTCCCTGGACTATAACTTGAAGTTACATATCCTTTCCTAACATCTATCTGAATTGGATTTTTAGGGAAAACATCTAATTTTACTTTCGCCTTTAAATTTCTTTCTGCTTTTCTTTTAGCTATATAAGGGATGGGACTTGCACTTTTTTTATCTATTTTCATCATTGCATCACCATCACTTGCATATTCTGCTATAGCTGTGTATGAATCATTTAGACTTTGCGATGCCACTTTATCAGTCATATCCATAATATTTTTCGAATTATCTAGTTGTCTAAACGCAGGATAATTATGTATTAATAACTCAGCATCTTTTTTCTCCACTTCAAATCTATGTTCCGTTTTTATTAATTTAAAATCTCCAGTTTGACCAGTTATATTTATTTTAGGGTCTGTTTTTGTTATATTAATTTTTGCATTTATTGTCTCTATTTTTAAAGATGGAAATTCTATCATTTTTACCACCTCAATCTTTTAAAATTTATTTTAAAAAATTATCTTAAAAAATCCATTAATGTTGGTTGAATAACTTTAGCACCAACTGATAATGACATACTTTGTACACTTTCTTGAACTTTTAAATCCATTATTGTTTTGGTTACATCTGTATCTTCTGTTCTTGATAGTAAATCAGTTATATTTATAGTTTGATTTTTTAATTTAATTTCAGCTTGATCCATTCTATTCATTTTTGCTCCAACTTCTGATCTATATCTTAAAATTTTTGTTAAACTAGTTTCTAATTGTGTAATACCATCTCCAACTGATTTTCCATCTCCATTTTTATCACTTATCTCTCCAGAATAAATTGAATCTCTTAGATCCATCATTGTTTGAAATATATTTCCAGAGTCTATAAATATTTCTTTTCCTGAAATATTAAATGAAGTTTTTACATTTTCATCAATTTCGGCTTGCAATCTTCCTGAATCCCCATTGTATTTAACTACAGTAACATTATTATTATTAATCCCAGTTCTAACATTTCCATTTACATCTGTTAAATCTCCGCCTGGTCCACTTACTCCACTATCATTATCTCCATTGTAACTTTGAAAAGGAGCTTCAGTAGTTTCATATCCTCCAAAAATATATTTACTTCCCACTTTGCTGTTAGCTATTCCTACTAACTCTGAAGTTAATTGAGTTATCTCATCTGCTATTGCATCTCTTGAGTTTTGTTCAAATGTTCCATTAGCTGCTTTTACAGATAACTCTCTTGTTCTCTGAAGTATATTTGTAACCTGACTAAGTGCTACATCAGTTGAATTTAATACCGTTTTTGCGTTATCAACATTTGATAAATATTGATCTATCTCTTTTAAATTACTCCTATACCCCATTGCTTTTATTGTCCCTGTAGGATCATCTTCAGGAATAGATATTCTTTTTCCAGAAGAAAGTTTATTATTTGTTTTATCTAATTTTGCTTGATTTATTTGTAAATTAGCAAGTGTGTTGGCTATAGTCATTTTATTTGTAATTCTCATTTCTAACACCCTCTTTATATTTTAGGTTTTAAAGCTTATTTATCAACGTATCTAACATAGAATTCATTGTACTTATATATTTTGCCGCAGCATTATACCCATGTTGATATTTTATCATATTTGCCATCTCTTCATCAAGTGATACACCTATTTTAGATTGTCTCCTTTGTTCTAAATTATCAATTAAAACTTGTTGATTCCCTGAAAACCTGCTTGCTTGCTGTGCTGTAACCCCTAAATCTGATACTAAAGATTCAAAATAATCAGCATAAGTATACTTACCAATTGATTTTTGATATTTAAGGTCACCAATATCCATTGCATTACTTCCATCTCCTGATGCATTTGCAGTATCTGCAATTCCATCTCCATTTGTATCAGTCCCTTTTGCTGCAGCTATTCCATCTACACTATCTATTGCTACATACATTTTTGATGCTGCACCTGGTTTTGGTCTTGCCGTTCTATCACTTGATAATGCTGCTAGAGTTGTTGTATCTTCATAGTTATATTCTGTATTCCCAGAAGTTAATACTCCTAACTCTTGTAATAGAGAACCACTGCTGTCTTTTAATGATTTTATAACATAATTTGAATCTTTTTCCCCTCTTAATATTAATCTATTATTTGGTCCCATAGATGCAACTACACCTGTCTCTTGATCATTTATTCTATTTATTAAATCAGAAGCTGTATCTTTATCTGTATCATATTCTATTTGTATTCCATTTATTTCAAAATCTCCAGTAGCTGAACTAATATCTGTATCTGTAGACAAAGCAGATACTTCACTATCATCTATAACTGTACTTCCTTTAACTTTATATATAGCCCCTTCACTTACTCCATCACTATCTAAATCCATAGTTTCATCATAAGTATCAAATTCACCAAAAAAATCATTTCCCTTTTGTCCATTTATATCAAATCCAGCTTTATGAAGCTCATTTGTATTATCTATTAGTCCTACTGCTAACTGATCCAAATAATCTGTATATTTATTTATATCCTTATCTCTTAATTCTACAAGCCCTTTTAATTCTCCATTTTTCAAATATATCTCTTTATCAGTATCACTCCATTTTATTTGATACATTCCACCATTAACTTTTGTATCTTTTACCGTTTTTAATTCTGTATAATTACTCCCCTGAACAGCTGTCCTTCCACCAATAATTACAGAATACTCAGTTCCTCTAGAGACACTTACATTTACATCTTTAGAAAGATCCTCTACTAAAAGATCTCTTTTATCTCTCAAATCATTAGCTTTTGCTCCATCAGATTCAACTTTTTCAATTTGAGCATTTATTCCTGCAATCTGCTTTAATTTTGAATTAATATCTGTTACTTTTATAGCTACGTTATTATTAACATCATCTTTTAAAGCCGTTAGTTGTTCATATGTATTATTTACAGTATTTGCTAAATCTACAGCTCTTTCTTTAACAGTTATTCTTATAGAACGATCTTCTGGATTTTGGCTTAAATCATGCAAAGAGCTCCAATATTCATCTAAAATATATCTTACACTTTGGTCTGATGGTTCATTAATAATATATTGCAAATGTTTTAGATTACTTTCACGCACATCCCACTTAGCTTTTTCTTGTTTTTCTTTTATCATTCTATCATCTAAAAATTCATCTCTTACTCTTTCTATACCAGTAACATCTGCTCCAGAACCAATAGTCCCATATTTTGTGCTAGCATAACTTGTCGATTGTATATCTGCAATTTGTCTACTATATCCATCTGTATTAGCATTTGCTATATTATGACCAGTAACATCTATTGCTGTTTGTTGACTCATCAGACTTTGCTTTCCCATTTCTAATCCAAAAAATCCCATTCTATTTCACCACCTCTAAAAAAAAGCAGCAAATAGCCGCTTTTAAATTTTAGTATTTAATAAATTTTTTCTAACTGCATTTTTTTTCTCTTTATCTTGATTATATCCCATCTCTCTTTTACCTGATAAATTATCTATAATCTTATTAATTAATCCATTTGACATTTCAACTATATTTTGAGCTGTTATATTGTTATTTTTTATTTCATTTATAGTTGCTAACATTATTTTTCTAATTTCAATTAGCTCTTTCTTTTTCGAGCTATTTTCCAGACTCTCTATATAGTCTAATAATTTCCCCCATTTTTCTCCCAACAAATCTATTCGTTCTTTTTCTAATTCAAATATTTTTTTATTATTTTCAGATTCTAATTGAATTACAACATCTAGTTTTCCCATCTTCTCATTAATTAAATATTCTAATTTTTGAATAGAATAATCTAATGCTTTTTTATATAATTCAAGTTCTTTTGTTAATATTTTTATTAAATTATCTTCTATAGAGTTTCCGCTCATAAGTCACCTCTAAAATATACTATCTATTAACGAATCTGCAACTTTGTCTAAATTCATTTTATAAGTTCCATTTGCTATACTTTGTTTTAATGAAGAAATCTTATCTGAATTCGTATCATTTATTTGTGATAATTTTTGTTTTATAAATTCTATTTCTACTTTATTATTATCTATTTTAGCATTTTGAGATATTGTAACTTTATCTTTTATTGCACCAGTTTTAGAGAATTTATCAGAATCTTTTTGTTCATTTTTTACCTTTGCATTCTCAATTTTATCTGTTTTATATGCCTTATAAATATTTGAGATATTTCCAAATACTTTCATAATTCTCACCTCTCTTCTATATATATTTTCTACTATTAAATTTATCGTCTTTTTTCCATTAAAACTTTAACTATTTTTTAAATTTATCAGAAATATACATTGACCTTTTCGTTTCATCTTTTCCTTCATCTTTTGTTCCACTTAAAGAATCAGATACAACCCCTAATTCATTTTGACAACTTTTACAAATTTTACCTGTATGTATAGGCTTCCCACACATTTCACAAGGATAAGTCATTATTATACCTGTTCTCTCTAATCTTCCTTCTCTTACCCAATCCATTATCAATCCTTCATCTATTTCCGTTTGTTCTGCAACCTCTTTTATTGAAGCATTAGGAGAATCATACAAATAATTTTTTACTTCCATAAATAGTTCCTCTTCTTTATTTAAACAACTAGGACAAATATTTTTTCTTCCAGTTTTCATAAACAGTTTCCCACATATTTTACATTCTACTAAATTATCAAATCCCATTTTCCATCACCCTTTTTCTATAGTATTTTGCTACAAATAACGTTAAATAAATTATTTTATTCGGTTTATATAATTTTCTTATATTTTTCTCTATCTCTTTTAAAGTTGAACCTGTAGTTATTACATCATCAACAATTAATATATTTTTATTATTCAAATCTAAATTTTTATCTATTTTAAAACTATTTTTTATATTTTCTTTTCTTTTATTTTCATTTAAAATTTTATACATTGATTTAGTATTTTTTATTCTTTTAATTTTAATATAATCTAATTTTAATTTATCCAAAATAAGATCTACCTGATTAAATCCCCTTTTTCTTTTCCTATTTATATTTATTGGAACTGAAATTATTTCATCTATGTTTTCTTTATCTAATAAATAATTTACTTTTTCTTTAATAATTCCACTTATAATTTCACTAATTGATTTTATTCCTACAAATTTATAATTTAATAAGATTTTTTTATGATTCTCATCATAATGCCAAAAATAATACAAATTATCAATTTTTTTCAAACTTGATTTATAATAAAACTCTTTGTAACAATTATAACATAAATATTTTCTTGTGTCATCTACTTTTCTATTGCAAACAACACATTTTTCACTAAATATAATTTTTTTAATATTCAAAAACAAGTTCTGCATTTTTTTCCAACACCTTTTCAGAATACACCTCTACAAAACCACAATCTAAGCATATTTTATAATAATATGTCCCCATTTCTACTCCAACAATATTTTTTGTTTTTTCTGGAATTATTACTTTTTTCAGTTTATAATTGTTAGAACCACATTTTATACAACTTAAATTCAATTTTTTCACCCCCAAAAGCTATCCATTATCCAATTATATTCATTTTTATTTATTGCAACTACATCAAACCTAAAATCAAATTTTTCCAATTCATTTTTTTGTATATATTCTTGAGCCGTTCTATATATTCTATCCTGTTTTCTTTTATTTACAGATTCTTCTCCATATCCATAATTTTTATTGCTCCTATATTTCACTTCTATAAAAATTATTGTATTATTTTTTTTTGCAATAAAATCAATTTCTCCCCTTTTCCCTCTAAAATTTTTCTCTAAAATTTCATACCCGTTTTCTTTAAATATTTTTATTGCTTCTTCTTCTTTATTACTCCCTACCCTTCTTTTATTCATTTATATTCGCTGCCCCTACTATAAACTTTGTTTTATCTTCTGACAAATCAATCTCTAAAGGCTCTCTCTTTTTTCCATCTTCAAATTCTATAATTAATATATCTGGTCTAATCACTTTATTTTTATTAACTTTTTTTACAACTGCTATTTCTCCTGTATTTAATTTAACATAACTTCCTGTTGGATATATTGACAATGTTTTCAAAAAAACTTTTACTAAATCAGGATCAAAATGAGTTCCTGTACCACTAACTATAATTTTCATTGCATCATATGGTAACATTGCTTTTCTATAAACTCTATCAGTAGTTAAAGCATCATATACATCTGCAATTGCTACAATTCTTGCAAAATAATTTATCTGTTCTCCTTTTAATTTTTTTGGATATCCTGTCCCATCAAACTTCTCATGATGTTCTGCCGCTATATATTTTGCTATATCAGAAATATCTTTTCTGTCTTTTAATAATAGATATGTATATACAGGATGTTGTTTCATAATTTCAAACTCTTCATCTGTTAATTTACTAGATTTATTCAAAACTTCTAATGGAATCTTTGTTTTACCTAAGTCATGTAATAAACCACCTATTCCAATATCTATAATATCTTTTTTAGATAGCTCTGCCTCTTTTGCTATTAAAATTGATATTGTGGATACATTTACAGAATGAGTATATGTATAATCATCAAAATCTTTTATATTAAGTAAATTCAAAGCTGAATCTTCATTTTCTAATATATCATCAACTATTCCTTCAACTGCAGTTTTTATCTCTTTAGAATTAACATTTCCCATTCTAATATCTGAAATTAAATTTTCAACAACCTTTAAAGCTTCTTGCTGAGTTTTTTTACTTAATGCTTGTTTTACAAATTTTGAACTTTTTGATGGTAAAAATTTTTGTTTACCATCTATTGAAAAAATTGTATCTGCTCTATTTACAGTTTTTAATTCTATACCTTTATTTTCTGCCATATATTTTTTCAAAGATATAATATCATTTTCGCTTACTTCTATTCCTTTTGTTAAAAACACTTCCCCTGTTCTATTATCTATTAATGTTATCCCAGATTTCATTCCAGGCTTAAGATCATTTATTGATATTTTTTTTGTTTTTCCGTTCATCTTAATCCTCCTTTTCTATTGAGTATACGTATAAAAATATTTCTGCTATTATCTCGTATAACTCTTCTGGAATTTCCTCTGAGATATCTAATTTTGAAAGTATTTCTACTAAACTTTTATCCTCTTTTATATATATTCCATTTTCTTTAGCTATCTCTATTATTTTTTCAGCAAGATACCCCTCTCCTTTTGTTATAACTTTTGGAGAGTTATCATTTTCTTTATCATAAACTAATCCAACTGCTTTTTTTTTCATATTTTTAAATTCACACCTTTATTTATAATTATTTTTTCATCTTCTATTTTTTGTATTCTTAATCCCCCTACAAAATAACCCATTTTTTCTATTTTTTCTTTTAATTCTTTTATTTTAGACATATATTCATCTTTCATATTTATATTTTGAATAAAAAAATCTATATCCAAATATTTATTCCAATTCTTAATTTTTATTGTTACTTTTCCGGAATTTTCAAGTTCTAAATTTATTTTCAGATAATAACTGTTTTTTTTATCACTATTTTCTGCATCTTCACTATTAGAATTTTCATATTTAACTTCTATTTTTGCAGGAGTTTTCATCATTTCTGATAAAAACATAAATTCTATAATATTTTTCTCGTTTAATTTATTTAAATTATTTATTATATTTAACCCTTTTTTAAAGCTGCTATCTCCATCTTTGCTTTCACTTAACATTTGTTTTATTTTTTTTGCTACTTCCTCTTTTGTTGTTTCTTTTTTTATATCTTTTAATTTTTCATTTATATCGCCATTATAATATGAATATATATTTTTCAAATTGTCTGAATTTATCTCTAAACCATTTTTTACCAATGTAACTAATGATTTTAATAGACTTTTACTATTAGGAAATTTATCTTTTAATTTATTAAAATTTTTTATTATTTTTTCTACATCATTTTGTTTTAAAATTTCTCCTTTTTCTCTTGAAATTATATTTATATCACTTTTTAATTTTAAAACATTAGCTTTAGAATTTAACTTCTCTTTCATAGGTACTAACTCTGCAGTTTTACTCTCCTCATCATTTTCTAAAATTGCAACTTCTATTTTTTCTGCTGAAATATTTTCTACTGTTAATTTTATTATATCACCTTTTGTTAATTGCCTCTTTGTAGTTGCTCTAACTTCTGTACCTTTTATATTAATTAATATTTTATTATTCTTTCCAACTTCTATTACTTTAGCTTTTGTTATTTCCCCTTTTTTTAATTTGCTCATTAATTCATGTTGTTTTGTTTGGGTAGATATTAAAAATTTTGATTTTACTCTTAAAAAGTTTGACATCTCTTACCCCTTTTTATCTCCTAATATTTTTTTCAAAAATGATTTCCTATGTATTTCACAAGGCCCTATTTCTAATAATTTTTCTCTATGTTGCTTTGTCCCATATCCTTTATGTTTTTCAAATCCATATTCAGGATATTTATCAGAAAACTCTACCATTATTCTATCTCTAGTAACTTTTGCAATTACAGAGGCTGCTGCAATAGATACACTTTTACCATCACCTTTTATTATCGCTTCTTGTGTATTTTCATATTCTCTTATTTTTTTATCGCCATCAACTAATATAATATCAAAATCTCTTTTTATTTGTGATATTGCTTCTCTCATTGCTTTAAAAGTTGCATTTAATATATTTATAGTATCAATCTCTTTTTCTCTAACAATTCCTACTCCTACTTCACAATTTTTCATAATAACTTCATATAATTTTTCTCTCTTTTTTTCAGTTAATTTTTTAGAATCATTTATCTCTTCTAATCCGCTATAATCATTTATAATAACTGCTGCTGCAACTACAGGTCCAGCTAAAGGCCCTCTCCCTGCTTCATCTACTCCTACAACTATTTTATTATACTCTTTATCAAATTTTATTAATTGGCTCATATTATTCTCCTAATCTAATTATTTGTATCAATTTGTTCTATTTGTTATTAATTTTTTATTATAAAGGGCAATCACATGAGATTGCCCCAATGTCATCAAGTTAACGATAATTTATAATTTTATATTGGGTTTGCCAACGGCAAAACCCCTACATTATAAAATAAATTAATACTGTAGGGGCTTGCCGTTGGCAAGCCCAGTTCTTAACTTGATAACATTGTAATTGCCCCTACAAATATATTTTGTTTTAAAATACGCAATCTTTTAAATATTCTTTAATTCTAATCCTAATTGTTCTAAAACATCTTTAAAATCTTCTGGAATTTCTCCTGTTAATTTCATCTCTTTTTTTGTTACAGGGTGCATAAATTCTAATTTATACGCATGCAACATTTGTCTAGCAGCTATTTTACTTGTTTTTCCATAGACATCATCTCCTAAGATTGAATGTCCAAGGCTTTTCATATGAACTCTTATTTGATGTGTTCTTCCTGTTTCTATTTGAACTTTTACTAAGCTATAACCATCTTTTTCATCTAATACCCAATAATTTGTAATTGCATTTTTCCCATTTCTATATACTACTGCCATTTTTTTTCTATCTTTTGGATTCCTACCTACTAATGTTTCTATTCTTCCTTTTTCTTTTTTTAATTTTCCATTTACAATAGCAATATAAGTTTTTTTTATAGTTTTTTCCTTAAACATCTCTGTTAATTCTCTATGTGCTAAATCATTTTTTGCTACTATTATAAGTCCACTTGTATTTTTATCTAATCTGTGAACAATTCCAGGTCTTAATACTCCATTAATTCCAGATAAATCTTTTATATGGTGCATTATTGCATTTACAAGAGTTCCGCTGTAATTTCCAGGTGCAGGATGAACTACCATATTTGCAGTTTTATTTATTACTGCAATATCTTTATCTTGATATATTATATTTAGTGGAATATCTTCAGCAACTATTTCTAACTCTTCATTTTCTGGTATATTTACCTGTATATCTTCATTCCCTTTTAATTTATAGCTACTCTTTATTTTTTTTATGCCTTTAATTTCTATTAATCCATCTTTTATCAAATTTTGAATATATGCTCTTGAATATCCCTCCATTTTTTCATTTAAGTATTGATCTAATCTTTTATTTTCATCTTCTAACTCACTTTTAAAATTTATTTTTTTTGTCATATTTCTCCTTTTCTTCTTTATGATGCTTTCAATGTTGTCTTATTATAGGCTCAGTCCTATAGATACGATTCCTAATTATCTTATATTGCCTCTGAGATACCCGTAAGGGCAATTCATGAATTGCCCCTACATAGGCTAAAATATAAAAATAGATTTTTTATTTTCTACTATATCAAATTATACTCTATTTTTTTTGTCTTATCAACTTTTTTATAAATGTTTTTCTATCCCACATTATTAATTGTACATTGTCAATTATTCTCCTGCAAACTTATATAACATTTTTATCTCTTCTGGCCAAAGAGTTTCATCTTTTGTTTCTAATATCATTGGCTTTTCTTCAAATCTAGGATCTGCCATTAAAAATTTAAATGCATCTACTCCTATATTTCCTTGTCCAATATTATGATGTCTATCTACTTTACTTTTAAATTCTGATTTTGCATCATTCACATGAAATGCTTTTAGATATTTTAAACCTATTATTTTATCAAACTCTTCAAAAGTCTCTTCATATTTTTCTTTTGTTCTTATATCATATCCAGCTGCAAATCCATGGCAAGTATCATAACAAACACCTATTCTGCTTTTGTCTTTAATTTTATCTATAATATAAGCTAAATGTTCAAATTTATATCCTAAATTAGTCCCTTGTCCTGCTGTATTCTCAAGCACAACTGTTACTGATGTTGTCTCTTCTAATGCTCTATTAATTGATTCAGATATTCTATCTAAACATTCCTCTTCACTTATTAACTTTAAATGACTCCCTGGATGAATATTCAAATATACTAATCCTAATTGTTCACATCTTTTTAATTCATCTAAAAATGAATTATACGATTTTTCTCTTTTTTCATCATCAGGATTTCCTAAATTTATCAAATACCCATCATGTGGTAATATTTGTTCTGGCTTGTATCCATATTCTTTTAAATTTTCTTTAAATTTTATTATTGATTTTTCTGTTAATGGTTTCGACTCCCATCTTCTTTGATTTTTTGTAAACATTGCAAATGCCTTTGCTCCTATTTTATTTGCATTTAGCGGTGCATTTTCTACCCCTCCAGCTACACTAACATGGGCTCCTATCCATTTCATTTTTTACCTCCTATTTCCATTTTGGCAGTATCAATCATTCTATTATAAGTTCAATTATAAAAATTGTCAACTTAAATTGACTTTCTCTATATTTAATGGTAAAATTTTAATATGAATAAAGAAACATTAAAAAATAAGTTTCCTAATATTTTATTTGTTAGGAAAGTATAATTTTATTAAAAAAATAATATGATTATTTTTAAATCGTTTCTAAATAAAAAAGGGGGATTTAATATGAATAAAAAAACTATTTCATTAAAAAATATATTAAAAAAATATAACTTATTAATTATTTCTATTAATATTGCTTTTATCATTATTGCTCTTCTTTTTACTATTCTTATTACAAATAACAACATTAAAAAATTAGCGTTAAATAATATAATTAACTCCTCTAATTATATTTTAGATAATTTTGATAATAGTTTTTCTGGTTACGAAAATTCTTTTAATTTTTCATTAAAAACTGCAATTATAAGTTTAAAAAAACAATTAAATAAAACAAATAATTTTTCAAAAAAAAATATAGAAAAACAATTAAATAAAATAAATAAAGAATTAGATGTTAAAAAAAATTTTTATGTTAGTACTCTTAATTATTATATAATAAATCCTAAAGGTAAAATTTATATTACAAATTATCCAAAAGATTTAAATTTAAATATTTTTAATTTTAAATCTCTTAATATGTTAAGGGATTTAAAAACTAGTGATATCTTAATTGGGAAAATAAATTTTGAAGTATCAAGTAAAAGATTTAGAAAGTTTATTTATACAAAACTAAATAATGGAGATATTTTAGAACTAGGAGTTTTTCTAGATAATTCCTTTATTGAAAATTTAAAATCATCTTTTTCCAATTTAAAGAAAAATAATGATTTTATTACAGATATTAGTTTTTACGATTCTTTAGGACAAGATTTATTTTATAATAAAAATAATCTATCTAATAAATTTATAAATAAATTAAATAAAAAGAATATAATTATAAATAAAATTGGATTTAATAAATATGAAATGTATTTATCGTGGGAATCTGCTTATAAAAAAAATGTGATTTCTTCAAAATATTATTATAAAATTAATGTCTCATTAGCTTCACTAAATAACAAAAATTACATTATTATTTTTATATTAATTATATTTACAATTGTATATATAACTATTGCTTTTTTTATTAATAAAACAACATATAAAAAGATTGCGGAACCCTTTTCTGAATTAACTAAAAGTATGAAACTGTTTTCAAAAGATAGAATTTTAAATAGTCAAGATATTTCTTCTAACAACAATATAGAAGAATTTAATTTTTTAATTGAAACTTATAAAAATATGGCTGATGAAATTACTGCTGGATTTGAAGAATTAGCAGCAATGAATGATACATTAAAAGAATCATATGATATAGTTGAAGAAACTAATGAAAAAATGGAGCAATTATTATCTGTATCATCTAGCTTAATTGAAAAAGCTGTTAATAAAGATACTGATTTCTTATCATTTATATTACATACAGCCTTAAAACTTATTCCAGAAGCTGACTATGGAACTGTTTATTTAATAAAAGATGGTTTTGTGCATTATATAGATGCTGTTGGACATAATAAAAAATTATTAAATAAAATACATATTGATCAAAAATATTTTCAATATGGTAATTCTTCTATAGAAATAGTTGAAAATATACTTGATCAAGATGTTTCTTTTTTTCCAAAAGATTTATTTGAAAAAATTAAATTAGCTTCCAAACCAATAAAAACTACATTAGCTTATAAATTTAAAGTTAATGATGAAATTGTAGGTGGAATGTCTATTGATATTTCTAAAAATAGTATAAAACATTTTTCACCTTCATCTACAAATATTGTTAAAGCTATTGGAAGTTTTTCTACAGCATTCTTTGCTATTATAAAATATATAAATCAAAAAGAAGTATTTAGAAAAGATATTGTATTTTCCATGATCAACCTTTTAGAAATACATGAAACATATATGAAAGGGCATTCGCAGCAAGTAGCTGATTTATCCTTAAAAATAGCCGCTAAAATGGGACTCGATGAAAAAACTTTAGATGAAATTTACTGGGCATCATTAGTTCATGACATAGGTAAAATTATTATTCCAAGTGAAATTTTGAATAAAAAATCTAAACTTACAGATGAGGAATTTGAAATTATAAAAAAACATACTAATTATGCTTATCAGGTTCTTAATAAATCTGAATTTTTAGGTAATATAGCAAAAATTGTTTTACATCATCACGAAAGAATTGATGGAACAGGTTATCCAGAAGGGTTACATGGCAATAATATTCCACTTGCATCAAAAATTATAGCTGTAGCAGATGCTTGGGATGCAATGACACATGAGCGTTCTTACAAGCCTGCTTTATCGAAAGACAAAGCAATAACTGAAATAATCAATAATAAAAACAGACAATTTGATTCAGATATTGCTGATATTTTAATAAAAATTATAAAAGAAAAAGAGAAAATCTAAAATTGATTTTCTCTTTTTCTTTTATTTTCTATACATATATTTTTTTAATTATTTCTATGCGAATGTTTTATCTTTATATCCCCAATTTTCTCTTTCCAATTCATGAAATGTAATATATACATCTGATATTCCTAATATTTCTTTATAAATTTTACTCATTTGTTTAGTTATTTCATTTTTCTGATCTTTTGTCAGATTTCCTAATAATTTTAATTCGACATAAGCGTATTCTCCTTGTTTTCCACCCAAATATATCTCTGATTTTCTAAAACTAACCATTATATACTTTTCACATTTTCCTGCTGTTTCTTTTAAAATTTTAGCGATTTTAGATTTTAATATATCTTTTTCTTCTAATGTAACCTCTTTTGAAATTTCATTTCCTACATATGGCATGTTTACCTCTCCTTTCGATATTTTAAATATATTTTTATATTACATCCGTAAGGACAATTCATGAATTGCCCCTACAAAAACACCAATCTTATTTTCTTTCTAAGGCTCTTAATGTAAACATACTATCTTTTATATTAACATCTAACTCTATATCTTTCATAATTATTTCAGTATATGAATTTTTCTTTATTTTATCTTCCATTTTTATATCTGAAGGATAATATTTTCCATCTATTATATCATTTTTTAAAACTGTCATAGCTTTTAATAATTTTCCAGAAACAGCATACATCTCTTCTTTGATTAAATTAAAATTTGTTTTTCCTATCCAAATTAATCTTTTGTAATAACTTGTTTCTACTCCTTTTTTTACAACTAATTCTAATAGATAAAAATCTTTTGTTTCTTCTTTTACTTTAGAATTATATATATCATACAACTTATTTCTATTTGTTTGATCTTCATATGAAAAATCACTTCCCATCATACTTTGTCTAAGCATATGCCCTGAAATTTTTACAGTTCTATTAGCTTTTGGTAAATACATCCACATATTATCTCCTATTCTTAAATACTTAGTCCCTTTATCTCTTGAAGGATATGTAAATTCTACAAATGATTTTTCTGTTCCTTTTCCATAAATTTTCATTTTTTTTGTATATTTTCTTCCTCTTTTAAAAATTATCATCTCACCGTTATATTTTATACTATTTGGAGTTATATTTTCATCCACTTTTTTTAATATCTCATCTCCTGTCATTCCATACCCTAAATTAAAAATTGCTAACAAAGCAATCATAATAATTAAATTCTTTATCACATTTTTTCTATTCATCTTTATCATCTCCCTATTATTATATTTTTCTATCATAAAGTCTAAAAAAACCTACCTCTCCGTCAGCTTCGCTGCCACCTCTCCTAAAAGGAGAGGCTTTTTTGGATTTCTCTTATCTCAAATTTTCTACTGGAGCTTTTCTTACTTCATATAAAGTAACTATAGTCGTGGCTAATACAGATATTATTAAGCTTAAAACTATTGCAAAATATATTGTTCCTAAAGTTGGCTTCATATATATTGTACTTTTTACATTTATATCACTTGAAAGTCTATCTACTACATTTCCTAAATGTATCCCTTTTATTGAAAAATAGTAAGATATTCCGCCTCCTAACATTATTCCTAATACTGCTCCTATTGAAGTAAGTATAACTCCTTCTAGTACAAACATATTAAATATTTTATATCTGTACATTCCAAGAGCCTTTAATACTCCTATCTCTTTTTTTCTCTCAAATACTACCATTAACATTGTATTTGCTATCCCTACTCCAGACAATATTGCTAATGCTAAAGCTAATACATATTTTACAATAGGAAATACTCCTGCTGTATATCTATTAAAACCAATCTCATTCCAACCTTTTATTTCTAAATTTTTATTAACTATCTTGTTTTTTAATTCTAACTTTTTTTTCAATATATCTTTTTTATTTTTCAAATATATAACATATTCTGTAGCTAATCCATCCATATCTAATAGATATTCTGCATCTTTTAATCTAATATAATAGCTTCTATTTAGCTTGCTATTATCCATTTTATAAAATCCAACAACTTTATAATTTAATGCTGACATCTCTTTATTTATTGTGTTTGTAAGAAGTGTAACTTCATCTCCAATCTTTAAATTTAATTTATCCTTTATTGTCTTACCTATAATTATTTCATTCTCATTTGAATAGTCTAAAAATCTTCCTTTATAAATAAATTTATCAAACCCTATTATATTATAATCTTTTTTTTCTATACCATATCCCAGTCCTGCTATATTTTCATCTCCAAAAAACATAGCTCCACCAAATTTTATTCTAGGAACACTATTTTCTATACCTTTTATATTTTTCATAACTTTATCTATATTTCTATATTCAATTGAAGCTTCTACATCTAATGATTTCTCTTTTATATCAAAATCTTTAGATGTAATCCTAATATCTCCAGTAACTCTTCTTCCTGCCTCTTCCATCATATTTACTGTACCATCTATCCAACTAAGTCCAACTATAATTCCAGCTACTCCAACTACAACTGACATTGCTGTTAACAAACTTCTTTTTTTATTCCTAAAAATATTTCTAAATGCTATTTTGAACAAAATTCCCACCTCTTTTCTATTATAATTAATTTCCATTTACCGCTTCTACTGGATTAAATTTTGTAGCTTTATACGCTGGATAAAATGCTGCTACAACTGATATTACAAATCCTAATATAAAATATCCTATAACTTTTGAAAATTCTAATTGCATAAATATTTTATCAGATAAAGGTAAATCTATCCCTGAATCCCCTGCATTTATTGGTATTCCAACTTTCTGATAATGTATTGTTACTAAACTTCCTATAAAAACTCCTAAAAAACTTCCTATAACTCCTACAAACGCTCCTTCAAAAATAAATAATTTTAAAATTTTAGATTTACTCATTCCATTTGCCATCATAATTCCGATCTCTTGTTTCCTCTCCATTGTAACCATAACCATTGTATTAGCTATTGTAATCCCTGCCATAGCGAGCAAAATAAAACTTACTATATTAAATGCTTTTCCTCTTATTTGAGTTATTAATATTACATCTTTCACTTCATCTTTCCAATTAACTGCCTCACAATTAATATCTTTTAATTTATCTTTGTTTGCTATATCTCCTAAAACAGCTATATCATTTATCCCATTAGTTATTATAAATTTTTTCACATAATCAATATTCAAAAATATTAATCTACTGTCTAACAGAGGATTTCCTGTTTTTATAATTCCGCTAATAATCAAATCATCTGCATTTAAACTATTTTCTACAGTTCTTGCCGTTATGGTTATTCCATCTCCTACTTTTAATTTTAAATTATTTGCTAATTCACTTCCTATTACCACTCCATTTTTATTCTTAAAAAAATTACCTTTTAGCATATATTTTTCTCTTTTAAATACTTTTTTTTCTTCATTGGGATATACCCCTAAAAACATTGCAGGCATATCTAAATCATCTTTTATAATTTTTCCAGAAAATTTTATTCTTTTTGTGTAAATAGAACCTTTTAGAATTTTATCCAATTTTTTTTCATCTTTTATCATAAAATCTAATGGATTATTATTATCTTTATCCTCATAAAATCCTTTAAGATAAATTTTATTTGTTGCAATATCCGTTTTTACATATGTATCTATTAACTGTTTTTTTAATCCATCATTTAATCCTGCTCCTAATATTGCAATTAATATCCCAAAAATTATTGTTACCAATGTAAGTCCTGTTCTTATTTTATGCCTAAAAACATTTCTATATGCCATTTTAACTATCATTTTATCTCTTCCTTTCTTATTTTCCCATCTCTTAGCCAAAGAATTCTTTTAGCATAATCAATTATTAATTGATCATGGGAAGAAAACAGAAATGTAACTTTTTCCTCTTCATTTAATTTCTTCATTAATTCCAAAATCTTTTCTCCTGTTACACTATCTAAATTTGCAGTTGGTTCATCAGCCAATATTAACATTGGTTTTTTCACTAATGCTCTTGCTATTGCTACTCTTTGTTGTTGTCCACCTGACATTTCGTTTGGACGTCTATTCCTTAATTCTTGTATTCCAACTTCTTCTAATATTTTTTCTATTTTATCCTTTTTTTCACTTTTACTAAATTTACCTAACAGATCAAGTGAAAACTCTACATTTTCATAAGCTGTTAATACTGGAATCAAATTATAGCTTTGAAAAATAAATCCTATTTTATCTCTTCTAAAATTTGAAGCTTCTTTTATTGATAAATTTGTTATATCTTTTCCTGCTACAAATACTTTTCCGCTTGTAACATTATCCATTGCACCTACTATATTTAATAATGTAGTTTTTCCCGAGCCAGATGGCCCTGCAAAGACTGCAAAATCTCCCTGAGGTATATTTACATTAATCTCCTTTAATGCCCTTACCATAATCTTTTTATTTCCATAATCTTTTTCTACACTTTCCAATTTTATCATTTCCATTTATAATACCCCTTTCTACATTTTTATTTTTTTATTTTATCCGCCTTTATCCTGTGGTTAAAATTCTTTTATCTTTTAGCTTAAAATTCCACATCCATCTTTACTCCATACTCACTATTATTCAAATTATCATCCTTATATATAAAATCTAATGTTACATAATCATTATATATATATGAATAATCAGCATTCCAATTGTAGTTAGCATTTTCAAAATCATATATTAAAGTTTGAGAAAAATAAGCATTTTCACTTAAATTATATCTATACATATTAAATGTCTTTTTATTATTACTATCTAATTTATATTCATATTCAGTCAACAGATATAATACATTATCAAATATATCTATAGAATAATCAGCTCCTACATTAAAAAATTTATTTTTAACAAGATATTGTCCCCAAATTCCTAAAATTAAATTTCCTTTAAATTCTAATAATAATTCATCTTTTTCTTTTCCATAATTTCTAAAATAGTTTACCATTAACTCACTATTTAAAATAGTTTTTGTATATCTTATTCCTAAATTTTCATTTTCTTTTTCTTTTTGAAACAAAACCATTTCTAGCCTTGATAACCCCTTTATATATTTTACATATAATGAATCCACCCCTTTTCCTTGCTCTTTTGGATTTTCCCAATTAATATTATTAAATACATTTCCATAATTAAAAAAATAACTACTTCCCCAATCTATATTTTGCCTTCCTAATGATAAAGTTATATCTCCAATATAAAATTCTGAATATAATTTATTTATAATAGTTTCGCTCTTATTATCAATTAAAATCTCCCCTTTTGAATAAAAATCATCTTTTGAAATATCTGTTGATAATCTTAATTCACCATATTTCTTTTGAAAATATTTTGTAGTAATCCCTACAGAAAAATCTGCTGCAAATATAATATTTGATAATAATAAAAATGTTAATATACCTTTTGCTATTCTTTTCATTTTAATTCTCCTTTCTTTTTTTATTTATTATTTCTACTCTAACCTAACTCCAATAATTCTTCTAATACTGTAACTTTACCTTTTTTCAATCCTAAAATTTTCTCTAATATTCTCTCACGTGCGAGTACAAACTCTTTTCTATAATTTTTATCTGATATAAGTTTTTTTATATCACCAGAATAAGATATCATATGCAAAAGATGTTCTAAAGTAATATCTATATATTCTAGCTCAAATTCTCCGTTTTCAACTCCTTCTTCCACAATAATTTTTAGATATGGAAATAATTTTTTTACATATTTTTCTGTAAATTTATAAAATATTATCTCCATCTGATTTTTTAATATTGCATCTGCCATTTTTTTAGTAAAATCTGAATCATTTAATTTCATATTTATCATTCTTTTTAAAATAGAAAAAAGTTTTTCTTTAGAACTTAAATTTTTATTATTTATAATTTTATCAAAACCTTCTAAAACATTCAAAAACATATAATCCATTAAGTCATCTAAAAATTGCTCTTTTGATTTAAAATAATAATAAAATGTTCCTTTTGCAATATTTGCTTCTTCTATAATACTCTCAATAGATGTCTTTTCGTAACCATTTTCCGCAAACTTATTTTTCCCAATTTTAAAGATTTTTTCTTTTGTTTTATTTATTTTCATTTTTTATTTTTCGCCTCCTTTTTTATACTGACCGTCAGTCTAATAAAAGTATACTCTTTTTGTTTTTATTTGTCAAATAAAAAATCGTATATTTTAAAAAAACAGCGTAACTTATTTTCTGAATGAATTTATCCTTTTTTAGTAAAAAAAGGATTTTTTTATTTATATCGTATATTATAGTTAGAATAAAAATAAAGGAGATGACTTCTCATGAAAAAATTTATTATTATATTTGCTATATTAATATTTTTTATTACATCATTTGGAGAAACTATTCAAGTAGTAACAGAAGAATATCCACCGTTTAATTATTCTGAATATGGTGTTATTAAAGGAGTATCTACTGATATTGTAAAAGCTGTTTTTAAAGAAGCAGGTATTGATTATAATATTAAAATTTATCCTTGGGCTAGAGCATATAAAACTACTTTAATTAAAAAAAATCAGATACTTTATACAACAATAAAATCTAAAAAAAGAGAAAAGCTTTTTAAATGGGTTGGTCCTATTGTTCATATTGATTTATATATTTTCAAACTAAAATCCAGAAAAAATATTATAATTAATTCAATTGAAGATATCAATAAATATCGCATAGAAGGTGTCCGCGATGATATTACCACTCAATATTTACAAACATTTGATAAAAACATTTTTATTACTTCAAATTCAGAAATTGGAATTAAACATTTACTAGAAAAGCATACAGATTTATTTCCATATGGTGGTCGTGTTATTTACGCTTTAATGAAAAAATATAATAAAGACCCTAATCTAATTCAAAAAGCTTATAAATTAGATGCTCTTTCTACTGGAGGCTATATGGCATTTAATAAAGATACTCCTGATTATCTTGTTAAAAAATTACAAAATGCTCTTGATAGAATTAAAAAAAATGGGACTTATGATAAAATATTTGAAAAATGGAATAATTAAAGATTTTCAAAAATAAAAAGAGCCGTAAATTCGGCTCTTTTTTCTATGTATTAATACCCCACACCAGCTTTTTTAACATTATTAGCATCAAATGCATGACAAGGTGTTACCCCATGTACCATTCCACACTTATCACATACGCTTTCAAATTTTTCCATTCTAAACTCATTTCCACAACTACATTTTATTTCCAAAGGTACTGGTAAATATTGATTTGTAAATCCCATTGCTCTAACTTTATCCACAACTTGTTGCCCATTCTCAAAACTTGCTGCACATCCATCATGTGATGACATAATAACCACTCTCCCATTTTTTAAATATTTGATAAATTTTCCCCATATCTTAGTCCATTTCTCAATCCCTGCATTCTTTTATCAATAACTTCTAATTCTTTTAAAATTTCTTTTTCCTCTTCTGTTGTTTCTATTATTTTTTCTATACCACCATTGTTTATTACAATTCTTTTATTTCCTAATAAAGCCAACATTGGATCATGAGTTGCCATTAATACAACTTTTTCTTCGCCAATTAACAGTTCCAGAGCTCTTTTCCTATCAACTCCAGCATTTTCTATTTCATCTATTAAAACTATTGGAGATTTACTCAAAATTGCTGTATCTGCAATCATTAATGCTCTTGATTGCCCACCGCTTAAATCTGTTATTTGAGTTTCTCTTTCAAATTTTTCTCCAGCTAAATCATTTGCAGAATTTATTATTTTTTCTATTAATTCTTTTGGATTTTCTACTAATCTGCTTTTGGCATGAAGCTGTAAAAAATCCTCTACACTTAAATCCATTATAAAATTCATATTTTGAGACAGTTGTGCCACCAATCTATTACTTGAAGAAAATCTCCATTTTTTATCTGGATTTTTTCCATTTATAAGTATTTTTCTATTTGTAGGTGTATCTCTATCTGCAACCCATTCTATATCTGCTAATAATCTACTTTTCCCGCTTCCTGTTGGTCCTACTATACATATAATTTCACCTTTTTTTATTTTTAATTCTTCATATTTTTCTTCATTTCCAAATTTATTAGTTCCTGCTATTATAGAGATAGAATTAACATCGTCATCTTCTTTTATTCCCAAGAATTCTATCATTTGTTTAATATATTCTTCTATTTTTAATAAAATATCATCTTTTTTTACTCCTAATTCTTCTAATTCTTCATTATCTAATTTATTAATATTTTCTTCTAGTGTAGATTTATAATCTAAATTTTCAAAATTATTAGTTTCAAAATAGTTACTCATAAATGAATATTTTTTTAATAATTCATCTATTTTCATCTTTTTTATCTTATCAAATTTAATCATTTCAAATCACCTGCTTCTATTTTTTTTACATTTCCTAATTGATGTTCTGCTCCAATTCTTGTTTCTCCAAGACAATATGAACAAGTAGCTGATGGCATAGAAAATCTTAATTTCAGCCCTTTTACGCTATCTGTATGTTGGTCATTTTCATATATCAAAGTGCTTAATTCATACGCTCCTTGACCTGTTAATCCATTTACATTCATTATTGTAGCTCTTGGATTTACCATTGCTACTCCAGAAGAAAAAACTTCTCTTTCTGCTTGTGATACTATATCCCCTTTTGTTATTACTACTATATCTGCCATTGTAAGCATAGGCCCTATTTTTTTTGGCGTATTTACTCCACTCAAATTATCTATGACACATACTGCTTTTACATCTTTAATATAAGGCGAACATCTATTACATAATCCCGCACTTTCTGTTATTAATACATCTAAGCTATTTTTTACTCCCCATTCTACTACTTCTTCAATATTGCTTACAAAATAATGATCAGGACATAATGAACCAGATAATCCTTTTAATACTGGTATCCCTAATTTTTTATAAATCAAATCATCATCTGTATATAAACAATCAAATTTTGCAACTCCTACATTTAATTTTCTATCTTTAAACGATTTTATTAATTTTGTTATTATTGCAGTTTTCCCCGATGAAGGAGGCCCTGATATAGTTATTAAATTCATATTTATCACTCCTAATTTTTAGTTTTACTTATTCAAAGAACGTTTAAAAAATAAGATTATTTTTAAGACATTCCTAAATTTACCTTTTTAAATTCTATTTCACATTTTTTTAAAAGTTCCCCAATATTATTTTCAGCTATATAATCCCAACCTATCCACATATATTTTTTATCTTCTGTACCATTTTTTACATCTGGATTTATACTTGGGAATAATCCTTGATGAGATAAAACTTCTCCTACCTCTTTTGAGCTGAAAAATTCAGCAATTTCTTTTAATTCATCCTCTTTTTTAGCTTTTGTAAGCATAAATATTGGGCTTATAATTGCTCCATCACTTGGCCATACATATTTCATAGGACTTCTTTCATTAATTGTTTTAGTAAAAAAATATGGCATTACTGTGATTAATGGTGGCTCAGGCTTCACATAAGATTTTACCATTTGTGCAGGATGTAGACTTTGATGTAAATTTCTAGCGAGTTTTCTCACTCCATCCATTCCAAAATTTTTATATACATTTATAAGTATTGCATTAAATAGATCAAAATCGCTTACAGGTAAACTTACGCTATTTGCATAATCTTCACTTAATAAATCTTCCCAACTTTCAGGAACTTTTTTCCCATTTAACGCCTCTTTATTAATTAAGAATACTGCTGGCACTACTCCAATCATTGAATATTCACCTTTTGGATCTTTCAAATCAGTAAATTCTTTATTATATTCTTTCAAACCTGTAATATCTTTAAAAACTCCACTTTTTTTATATTGTCCCATTAATTCATCTTCGAAAAACAGATCAAAACCTGCTGATATAAATATATCTGATAAATCTTTTTCGCTTCCATTTTTTAAATCCTCTTTTAACCAATCTAACCCCATAGAAGCAGCTTTTAATTCATAATTTATACTATTTTTTAATTCAGGTTTATTTGCTATGAATTTTTCAAAAGCATTTAACATTGGAACTCTTACTGGACAAGGTAATAATCCTTGAATTTTCAATTTATAATCTTCTAAATCATTTTTTCCTTGCGAATCTACAGCTGTTGTATTTATATTTTTATCAATCACTTCATTTAACAAGTTTTCAAATGTTGATATATCAATTTTTTTTGTTTTTAATGCCTGTTCAAGTGTAACTAAACTTCCAAAACTTTTTCTTTGACTCTCCTCTTTCAAATTTTCAAAACCATTATTCACAAATATATCTATTGTTTCTTTATATTTTTCAGTTATATCATATAAAGTATCAGATATATTAAAATATTTATTATTCATAACTTCATCCCCTTTCATTTTCTTGAACTAAGTATACCATTTCTGTCAAGAATATTTCTGTAACAAACGTTACGGAATGGAATTAAAATCAAAATTCAAAAAAATATTGTAATTACTAGGTTCAAAGAGTATTAATTGTTACGATATTATCTTTTAATAAAAAAAACACCCTCTCAGTCACTATCGTGCCAGCTCTCCCAAATGGAGAGCCAAAAAAAGCCTCTCCTTCCAGGAGAGGTGGCAGCAAAGCTGACGGAGAGGTATCTTTTATTTAATCTATCTAATTTATAATAAAAAACTTAATTTTAGAAATATATTAATACTTATTCTTTTATCTTTTAATCATCAATTGTCATTATCTCTTTTTCTCTCAATAGCTTTTCTAATTCCATCACTATTTGGCAATTTTTTCAAAACTTTATCTAATTCTATCTTGTCCTTTTTTAAAAAATATATCTTAGCTAAATTTTGATATAAATCTATTTTTTTATATCCATTTTCTTTCGCTTTCAAATAATATATTTTTGCTTTTTCTAATTTATTTTCTAAAAAATATACATTTCCTAATTGATTATATAATAATTCACTTTTTTTATTTTTCTTTACTCCTTCATTTAAATGTAAAATAGCTTTTCCTAATTTATTTTTTAATATATCTATTCTACTTAATAAATAATAAACTTTTTCATCTTTACAACCTAATTTTAATGCTTTTTTTAATAATAAATCTGCTTTATCTAAATTATTTATTTCCAACATTATTTCTGCTATATTTATATACCCGTTGTACCATTCTTTATTTTTTTTCATCCCCATTAAATTTATCTCAACAGCTTTTTTATATTCTTTATTTTCAAAATACAATTTACCTAAATTATTATATGCCCACATATATTTATCATCTATTTTTATAGCATTTTTATAAAATATTTCTGCTTTTTTATAATTTCCTATATCTTTATACGCATTTCCTAAATTATAATTAGCTATAATACTTTTCCTATTTTTCAAATATACATCATTCCATATAGTCAAATCATCTTTATAAATATAATTTCTATACCCTGTTACTAAAATTAATAATAATAATATTGCCCATAAATTTTTTTTCATTTTTTATCTTCCACTTTATTATTAAATTTATCGATTAAATAATATAAAGTTCCCACAAAAGCAAATATAAATCCTACAGAAGGTAAATATACTCTATGTTCATAAATCACATCTTCTATTGGAATTATTGTAGATGTAGGAATTAAAACAACATAGAACCATAAAATTCCAAAAGCATAAAATTTATTTTTTTTAATATTGTATATAGCAATTAAAATTAATCCTATATGTAAAACAAGAGATAACCAAGTTATTAAATCCATATTTTTTTGTATCTTATAATCATAATCCAAACTTTGTCTTATTGGCAAAATCATAAGTCTTAAATATGTTCTCACTACATTCATCTCTGTTCTCAAATAATCTTCTCTTGTCATACTCTTTTTATGTTCTTGTCTTAAATCAAATGTTTTTATAATTTGCACTTTATCAACTGATACTGCTTTATATACCCTTATCCAAAATGGTATTAATGCTAATGATGATATTAATAAAAACAGTCCAATATCTTTTTTTTTCAATTTTTTTATATTACCAAAAATAATTTCATAAATCAATATTATTCCACCTAATGTTACTACAATCTCCTTACATCTCGAACCTAATATTATCATTATAGCACTATAAATGACATATTTGATTTTAATTGTATCTCTATATCTCAAATAAAAATAAAAACTTCCTAAAAAAAACATTGAAGCCATTGACTCTAGCCTTTGTGTAACATATGTAACTGCTTGTGTAGTTATTGGATGTGCTATAAATATAGCACTTATAAAAAATGAGATTTCATCTTTATATGTTTTTAATTTCGTTTTTGAAATTATATTTTTTGAAATCAAATAGACAAATAATGCTGAAAAAAAATGTATAATAAAATTTACTATATGATAACCAATTGGATTTAATCCACCCAATTTATAATTTATTGCAAATGTAAAGTAAACCAATCTTCTACTACTAAAGCTTTTTCTAAATATATCTAAAAATGCTGACCATAAATTTTTTATTTCATAATTATATATTATTGAGGAATAATCATCAAAGTGAAAACTCCCCATAAAGCTTGTAGAGTATGCTATTAATCCTATTAAAAATATAACCGCTAGTGCAATCCACTGCTTTTTATATATTACATCTAATTTTTTCATTATTTATTCTCTCCTTTTTTTATTCTATCTTTTATTATGTTTAAACTTCTTAATACAGTTTTAGATTTTGACATTTCGTAGCCTTTTGTTAATATTTTTATAGCTTTTTCTTTTTCTCCTATTCTATAATAAAGTATTCCTAGGTTATTATATGCTTTCCCATCATTTGGCTTTATATCTATTCCTCTTTTTAATAAAGGTTCAGCTTTTTCATATTCTTTATTTAATGAATATGCTACTCCTAAATTTGTAAGTACATTATAATCATTTTGATTTAATTCATATGCTTTCAAATTATATTTCAAAGCTTTTTCAGGATTTTTTAATTCAATGTAATTTTTACCTAATCTTAATAATACTTTAAAATTATTTTTATCTTCATTTTTTCCTTTATCCATTATTTGCTCTAAAAAAAACGTTTCTTTTTCTCTATTTTTTAATTCTTTAAATAAATCTGCTAATGCCTCATATGCAGGTGAAAAAGAATCATCTTCTTTTACTGCTTTTTTATAATAGTCAAAAGCTATTTTATATTTTTTTTGTTTCACATAAATCCTTCCTATTGTTACATAAGTATGTGGATATCTCGGATCTATTTTTATAGCTTTTTCTAAATATTTTATTGCATTATCATAATCTTTTTCTTTATAATAATTTACTCCTAAATTTATCCATCCTCTTGCTTTTTTAGGCGTTTTTTTAGCTATATCCATATTTAGAGTTACTCCAGTTAGCCAAGTCATATTTCTAAATAATGTAACAATAGTTAGCATAATTAATATTGCTATTAATAACCTATTTAATAATTTCAATAAAAGCACCTCTCTTTGTTTTGTATTTTGTATTTTTTTATGTTATAATTTTAATACAATTGAATTGCTACCCTCAATATTAAATTTTAAAAGGAGCTAATTATGTTTTTTTATAATCCACAACCAAAATTAGAAATAAAATTACAAGATTTAATTAATAAATTTATTCTTGAAATAAAATCTAATAAAAATCTATCTAAATATATCAAAATATTTGGTATTACAGGTCCTGCTGCTAGAAGTCAGGCCGTATATCCATATAGTGATATTGATTTTTATGCCATTACAAATTTTATCTCTTCTAAATATGAAAAAATATTAAGAAATATTTTCAACAATATCTTTATCAATTTAGACATTGAATGTTCTTTACTTTTAGTTGCGCCTTCAATATATTATCGACCAGATTTAATGTTTTTTGAGTTTAATAATTCTGGAATAGTTTATTTAGGAGAAAAACAAAATAAACTTTCATTAGATAAAATACCTAATTGGGAAATTTTTAGACTTCTAACTTTTAGAAGCAATCCTTTTTTTTCTACTTTTTCTTTATCAAACAATAAATTGATAATTAAAGATATTGAAAAATTTTATTATTATTATTCAAAATTAATATTAGGTATTAGTGAAGCATTTCTTATACTAAAGAACAAATACAGTGCTGATAATTTTGAAAGGCAAAAAGATATTAAGAGTTTAGAGATAAGTTTACAATTAAAAAATGAGATAGAAAAAGCATTTTTATTTAGATATAAAAATTATAACTATACAGAAACTCCTGAAAAACTTTTTGAAAATGCTATAACTTTTTTAAAAATTGTTTGGGATAAATTAATAATCGAATATTTTAAAACAGATAAAAAAACTGCATTAAACAAACTAAAAAAAATTAATGCACCTTTCCCTGCTATTTTATATACAAGATTATTTTTTATGATAAATTATTACAAATATAATAATAAAATTATATTTTCTATAAGAGAACCATTTATAGATGAGATATTTTCTACTTTAGAATTTTTAGAAAATCCAAGTGAAAATATTAGAAAAAAATTAGTTTTATATTGGAAAATAGCTCCTAGATTTTGGAAAAAAAATTAGTTAGGAACGGCTTAAAAATAAGTTCCTTATATTTTTAACGTTCCTAGAGTTTTTATATCTTTACTAATTTTTTTATATCCTCTCTTGTTATTGTTTTCGTTATAAAAATATATATACTATATACAATTAATGCTACTGCAAAAGATATTGGTCCTTTTATCCAAATACTCCAATCTAACAACATTCTAAATCCAACCATTATTATAATAAAAATTAATCCTGCTATGAGAAAATTTAATAGTTTCCATCCGTTCACATTAAACTTTAACTCTTTCCTAGAAACGAAAAAAGTATAAATCCACATAAAAAAGTTTGAAATTGATGTAGCAAAAGCTGCTCCATACAAACCTGTAAATGGAATTAATGTTAAATTTAATATTACATTAATTATTGTTCCTACAATTGTAATTTTTAAAATTTCTTTTGGTTTTCCTATTGCATATAATATTCCATTATTAATATAGCTTAATATCAAAAATATTAATCCAAAACTTAATAAAGATAATCCTCCATACGCTCTATAATATTTTGTACCATATATAATATTAATATATACCATTGGATATATTATAAGCGTTGAAAAAATAGGAACCATTCCTGCTAATAAAAATAGATATATTTTTTCAATTAATTCTTTTAATATTTCAAAATCTCTTTTAGCATACAACTCTCCTATAAGAGGAGTAAAAAAAACAAATATTCCAGAAAAAAGAGTTACAAATATTTTAAAAATATTTACTGCTACTTTATAGTTTGCAACTGAAATGTTGTCTTTTATTACAGATAACATAAGTATATCTATATTATTTAAAATATAATTGTTAAATCCTATTCCTATAGTTAAAAAACCATATATAAAATATATTTTGATTCTCTTAGAAGATAATTTTAATTTTTCTCCTCTAATTTTAGGAAATAATATTTTTATAAAAAAAATTATTTCTATAAAATAACTTACAAACAATATTTTAGATAATTTTGTCAAATTTGAATTATTATTAAGATAAAAAAATATACCTGAAAGATATATAATACCTCTTATTATTTCTCCAAAATTTACATTTTTTATATCTTGAAAAGATTTTACAAAAGTTTTATATAAATTTTCTAAAACCATTACTATAATTCCAGCAAAAAAGATAAAAAATAGATTACTGTTTTTTATCTTTAATAAATCACTAATTAATCCTGATAAAAAAAATAGAATAATTAGGGAAATTAATCCATTAAATAAGAGTGATACTGAAGAAACTATTATAATTTCTTTAATATTTCCATTTTTTTTTCTAATATTAAATTTTGGAATATATCTTTGAGCTACAGAACTCCAACCTAAATCAAGAAAAATAGAAAATAAAATTAGAAATCCCCATATAGTAGAAAAATCTCCAAATTCTTTCAAAGAAATTTTCCTAGCAAGTAAAATATTTGCCAAATATCCTAAAAAACTACTAATTAATAATCCACCATAACTTAATATTAAATTCCAGTAAATTTTTCTTTTTAATGTTGGCATTTTATTCTCCTTCTGTACTTATAAATAATATTTTTTACAACATCTATTAATAACTTAAATCTTCTTATCATCTCTTTCATTTTCTATCTCTTTTTCCATATATTTAACCATATTTTTAAACTCTTTAAATTTAACTTTATTTGCTAAAACTATCCCTAATGGAACTGGAAAAGAGCTGTGCGGTGGCTTATTATAATTATACTCTCTTTTTTTTATATATAAATCAGTTCCTCTTTCTGTTTTATTTAATTTTACATCTCTCTTCATGAATATTTCAGATAATCTATGATAATTTAAAATAACTTCTGATTTCAATTCTAAATCTTTTTTGGAACTTTTAATATTTATTAATTTAGGCTTTTTATTATTATATGGTATAAATTCTTTAGGCAGTTGATATTTTGTATTATCTAATTTCAGATTTTTTAAAAATTCCCTCATAAAAAATAGATAAAATCTTTTTAAATTCATGTAATTATTATAAGTTGGATATTCAAAAATTTCACTTTTTAATTTTAATTTTTCTATTGCTTTCATCACAATAAAATTGGTAACATCATGGTCAATATGTCCACCTTCATATGTTGGGATAAATATTTTATTCGGTTTTATTTTTTTTAATATCTCATTTATATCCTTAAATAATTTTTTAGCTTCTTCAATTTTATATAGTGTTGTATCTTCATATTTTAAAAAAATTAGATTTTTTAATGGGATTTTAAAATATTTTTTTATTGTCTTCTTTATTGCGACTCTTCTTGCTTTTATATACCTTTTTTCACTATTTTTAGCTCCTTGAGTTGTATAAACTATTGTAATATTATTCCCTTTTTTTAACTCATTTTTCATCATTAAACTATTATTTATAATATCATCATCAGGATGTGGTGCAAATATTATTATATTTTCCATAATTTCTCTCCAATTTTAATTATTTAGGAACAGCTTAAAAATAACCTTCCCATTTTGTTTTAAAATACGCAACGATTTAAGCGTTTTTATAACAAAATATAAGAAACTTATTTTTTAAACGTTCCTTAAAACACTCAAAAAAACTTTTTTAAATTTCTCCTTTTGCCTATCTTCTGAATACTTCTTTGTTACCTCTTTTGCTTTTTCTCCTAACTCTTTAATATTATACTCTTTTTTTTCTATACTTTCCAATATTCCAACTATATTTTTTTTACTTAAATCAATTACAAAATTTTTTTCTACCTTTTCTACAATCTCTTTTAATCCTACATTTTTACTAACTATTGGCAATATTCCACAATACATACTTTCTAATACAGCCATTCCTGCTGCATCACTTCTTGAAGGTTGTATATATATACTTGATTTTTCAAAATATTTTCTTATATCTTTTTCATATCCTGTAAATATTATATTTTTATATTCAGAATATCTCTTTTTATAATTATTATATAAAATATCTTCTCCAATTATATATAATTTATAATCTTTATATTTTTTATTAAATCCTATAAAAGCTTCTATCAAAATATCAGTCCCTTTTATTTTAGAAGGTCCTCCTATTGTAAGAATTGCTTTTTTGTTGTAATCTATTTTTATATTTTCTAATCTTTTTGTATCTATAAAAGGATAAACAACCTCATTTTTTATATTTATATATTTATCTGCTATTTTTTTTATTTCGTAAGTAGTAGAGATTATTCCATCAATATATTTACAAAGCCACAATTTGTAATCTAAAACTATTTTTTTATCAAATTCTAAATCTCTAAAAAAAGAGTTCGAATTTATTGCTACTATCTTTATATTTTTATTAAATATCTTTTTTATAATTACAGGTAAACTTTTATTTATTGCATCCACTATATAAATATCTGCTTTTGGTATAAAAAAAATAGAAAACATTGAAAAAATTTGATGTAAAATAGCATTTCTCCTGATAAATTCTCTATCAAAAATAGGTAATAAAAAATACGAAAACTCCTCTACTCCTACACTTTTAGCAAACTCTTTATGTAATTTATGTGCTTTTTTTTCAATATATACTATTTTTAAATTATCCATTAATTCACTTCCTATTTAATAATCTATTTTTTATTTTTCCCAATTTAGGAATTATATTAAATATAATTGGGGAAGTAGAATATTTGTTATAGTGATACTCCTCTCCACCCCATCTTCTTTTAAATATAGTTATACCATCATCTTTTTCTAAACTTATCCCACCTAAATCAAAAAAACTATATCCATTTTCTTTCCCAAATAGTATACTTTCCCAATATAAAAGATTGTTTGGTTGAGATTTATAATATTCTGTTTTAGAGAAATTATAATTTAATTTTATACTATTTCCAAAACAAATTAATATACTTCCACCAATAATATCATTCTCTTTTTTTATAATCAATAATTTTTTAATCTCTTTTAGAGAAGAAAATTCATCAAAAGAATGTATATTCAATTCTTTTCTTATACACATCTCTTTATAAATCTCATATGCCTTCATCCAATCTTCATTTTTTTCTACAATTTCACAATATAACCCATCTTTCTTAGCTTTATTAATTCCCCATTTTGTTCCTTTGTTTAATTTTTTTCTTAACTCATCTTCAGATTTAGTTATATCAATAATTATAGTCCCTATTTTTTTTGAATATTTAAAATATTTTTGTAATAACCCTTCAAATTTAAAATTTACTCCGCCTATAATTATATTAAATAAAGGGGCTTTAAATAATATAACTTTTTTTAATTGTTTTATTAGTAACTCTACCACATCAACTCTATCATCTAAAGCAAATATACCTCCAACTAAAATTTTACAAAAAATAAAATTTAATTTTAAAGCATAATATAATCCACCTATAAATTTGCCATTTTCATATGCCCCTATTCCATAAACTTTATAACCTGTTTGTAAATATTTTTCTTGATAATCATAAATAGAGTCTATATCTTTTCCAAATTTATATGCAATATAATCCCATTCTTCTTTATTTATATTTTCATAATTTAGTATATTTACCGTTATATTTTTCATTTTAGCACCTCTTTTTTATATTATGGCGTAACTTATTTTATGCAGAAATTTATACTTTCCTAACAAATAAAAATGGATAACTCTATTCCACTTCCTACTTATCCTTCCCTCTTCTCCATTTTCCATTCACTAATATTCTTCTTTTCAGTATCAAAATTTACTCCTACCAAATATATCTCTTTCCCCATATCCATATATCTCTTGGCATATCCTTTTTCTCTTATCTGTTTTATTGCAATATCCACATTTTGATTACATTTAAATTCTACTATATGTATCATATCCTTTGTCTCTATCACCATGTCTATTCTTCCTTTATTTGTTAATACTTCTGCATATACTCTATATCCATAATCTTTCATTAATATATTTATCATATAAAATATACTATGATAATATAATTCTCGTTTTTCTAAATCCTTTGATATTAAGATATATGGTATCTTCGCAAATAACCCTTTCATTAATTCGAAATATTCCTCATATTCTCCTCTCGCAAAATGTCTCATCATTTTTATTGAAGTTACCCCTTCATTTTTCCCTACATAACTTGATATTAATTGCTCAGTAAATCCTTGTTCCACCTCTTTATTAGGATACCCTAATTTATATATTCCATATTCATAATCTTTTATTGTTAAATATCCCGTTTGAAACATCAATGGCTCTAATTGTAATCGTTCTATATCATAAGCTATTATTGAATTCTCTTCTAATTCTAAGTTTTCCATTTCTGTTACATCATAATTCCTTGCTTTCATTAGATTTACTAAAAATGTTGGCGTCCCACTTTCAAACCAATAATTCTTTAATTTTTTATATATACATAATCTCCCTATTGAAAATGGATTATATACACTATATTCTTCTTCGGTAAATCTAAATCCATTATATTTCTCTTTTATCTTTAGATACATCTCTTCTTTACTTATACTATTAGATTTCGCAACCATTTCTATATATTCATCAAAATATTTATGTAACTCCTCTTTAGTATAACCTAAAAATGTTGCAAAGTCTTGATGTATATCTAATTCTATTAAATTATTTAATGTTGAAAATATTGATACTTTGCTAAATTTACTTACTCCTGTTATAAATACAAACCTTATATAATCCTCTAATGGTTTTAAATTATCATAAAACACTTTTAGTATCTCTCTATTGGCTTTTCCTATATCTAACTTTTCCTTTTCTTCTCCTAAATGGCTTATTATTGGTTTGTCATATTCATCTACTAATATTACTACTCCCTTTTTATATTTTTCACTTAATTTTTCTATTAAATTTTTAAACATATTTTCCGGATCATCTAACAGTAAATCTATTTCATATTTTTTAGAAATTAACATTAGTTCTTCTTTTAAATTCTTTTTTAATTTTTCGCTTGTATCATTTGCTATTCTATTAAAATCCAACTTAATTATTGGATACTCATCCCATTCTCTATATTTACCCTCTATATATAGCCCTTCAAATAACTCCTTCTCACCTTTAAATAATGCCTCCAATGTGCTAACTGTCAAACTTTTCCCAAATCTTCTTGGTCTTGATAAAAAATAATATTTCCCCTTACTTACCATTTCGTATATATATTGCGTTTTATCTATGTATAAATAATCATCTCTTATTATTGTCCCAAAGCTTGACATATCTACTGCTAATTTTTTCATCTTTTCAACTCCTTTTTAATCCTAAGAAACGTTTAAAAAATAAGTTTCTTATATTTTGTTATAAATATGCTTGAATCATTGCGTATTTTAAAACAAAATAGAAAGGTTATTTTTAAACCGTTCCTAAATTATTCTTTCAAACAGACACATAGCTTTTAACCTATATCTTACATAAATTTTGTGACTATTTTAAATTTTGACAGAATCATCAAAAAATTTCTTCCTATTTTCCCTATAATATAAGATATAATATGGTTAAACAACAAAAAAATAGTTTATATCAATAATAACTATTTTTTTGTTGTTCGAACATATTCTAATTTGATCCCAAAAATAGTTTTCTAAAATTAATTTACCTATCAATTGAATAAACTTCAACTGATAGGCTTAATTTTACCATATCTTATGATTAGACCCCCAAAAGGTAGTTTTCTAAAATCATTCCATTATATATAGTTTCGTAAAAACGCTCGAACACTCTATATAGTAGTATGAAGAAAAATAAATACCTTTTTGTGGGGCAAACATATCTATATTATTCTAATTTCTATTTAAATTCAACCATATTAATTTTGTTTATAAGCTCAGTATTACTCTTTCTTCCTCCTGCAGCCCACAACTTATTATTAGTAAACGCAAATGCTGGTCTTCTAGAATAATAATTTTCAAATAAATCTCCGTCAAATACTTTATAATCTCCTGTAATTAAATTATATTGTCCATAATTTCCATTTGAGGTCTCTATATTAAAAATATATAAATAGTTTCCTTTTTTTAAAATATATGGAGAATAATATCCAATTTTATAATTATCTTTATTTACCACCAATTTAAAAGTTTTATCACCTGCTAAATCTATATACCATAGTTCTCCTTTAGAAACTAAATATACCTTGTTCGATTCATAAAATACAGCCGTTCTATCTAAGTCAGGAATATTTAATATATTCGTTATATTATTCTCTACTCCAGTTAAAGCATCTATTCTCAATAATCTATTATTATCTTTTTCAAATTTACAAAAATATTTATTATCCATTACAAAAGCTCCATCTCTATAATATTTAAATGAACTATTAACGTTTAAATAAGTAAATTCACTTGTAGTTAAATCTAACACTGTTATTTCATTTAATGAACCTCCTCCTGGGATTACATAGGGCGAAATATATAGCTTCTTATTACTTAATAAAGCTATTCCAGCATAACCTCTTTTTTCTTCTGGAATAGTCGCAATTGTTTCCCAACTACCATCAGATAAATTAATTTTTTGTACTTTATCTGATGTCCCAGTTCCAGAATTTGTACTCCCTCCAAATACATATAGATAATTATCATTATTTGTATAGGCAGGTGCCATTCCTGTTCCATCAAAAGAATATCTAGTTCTGTTTAAAATTTCCAATCCATTATTTGGAACAATGTTAAAACTCCATATACTGCTTTCAGACTTTCCATTTTTATCGTCTTTAGCTACTACTTTCCAATAATACGTACTATCTACTAATCCAGTTACATTATAACTACTTGTCACATAATTACTTGCTACCATTGGTAAATATGTACTATCTACTCCCAAGTAAATATCATATTTCAAACTGTCTCCGTCTACATCATTACAATCCCAAGATAACGTTAAGTCTCCATTTGTCACTGTTGTTCCATTTTCTGGTATAGGATTACTTGGAGCTTCTGGTACATTATTTATTAACGTATTTAATATTATATTCTTATTCTCTATTCCTAATGCATTTAAAGTTATAGTAGCTTCTCCTTTATAAATATTTCCTTCTGCCATTAATGTATAATCCCCTTTTACAAGATATGATTTCAAATATCCTGCTGTTCCAAAATCTCCACTTCCTGTTATACCTAATAATTTCCCGTCAGCATATACTTTGGCTCCACTTACTGGTAAATTTTCTGCATCAAATACATTTACTCCAACCACTCCAAGAAGATTACCTGTTGCCACTGCTCTTCTTCTTAAATTCAAATCATAAGTTAAGCTTTGATTTTCTTTTCTTAATTCTACATTCTCTAGTATGCTACTTCCTATTATATCTTCAGGATTTTTTGAGGCATCATAAAATTCCATAGTCATTGTTACTTTATCATATCTATAATCGCTTAATGTTATTTCTGCTCCATAGTTTCCATCATTATTTAAAGTTAAATTTAATTGTTGTTCTCTAAGTCCATTCACAGGTCCCACTATCTTAAAAATAGATTTCAAGTTTTCAATCCCATTTACTTCTTCTATTACTTCTTTTGGAATATTAAACTTAAATATCGCATCTCCTCCATCTAATGTTAAATTAAATACTGTTTCACCATGTAGTGGTATCAGATCCATATCTATATCTGTCAATCCCAACATCACATTTTCCTGTGTTTCAACAGATTTACCTATTTGAACTCCATCATCATATAGTTTCAGTTTTATATTATGTTCTCCCATATTTAAATTTATATACTGTTCTGTTATCCCTATTTCAGGGTTTATTGCAAATTGAACTTCATCTCCATTATCTACTATCATCCCTATTACCGGATTTTTCAGAACAGACAATTCTTTTGTATCATATTTTAATTTCAAAGAAGTAAGCTGATTCATATTTATTGTAGTAGATGTTTCTCCTATTACTGGTTTAAGAATTAAATTTATATTATTTGTTCCATCTATTATTATCTGATTTAAAGCACTCCCTATATACTGATATCCTCCACTTGTGAATATTAACTCTATATTATATGTTCCAGGAGATAGAATTATAGTACTATTTGATTTTGCTACAAAATTTTCTTCATCCAATGTGCCATACCAATCAAAAGTTTCTATTTTACTATTTGTTATATTTGTTACTTTCATTGTTCCTTTAACTGCTCCAGGTGCTCTCATTGTTCTTTTTGTCACTACTTTGCTTGCTATTGTGGCTAATTTATAATTAAATGATAACTTCGCTTTACTTTTTTTTAGTTCTTTGTCTTGATTAAAACATCCTATGATTCCTAATACAAAAAGCACCACCATTAATATTTTAAATACTTTTTTCATAAAATCATCCTCCCTTTTTTATTTTGAATTCTATCTAATACTATAATAACCCCAGTAAAACTATTCTAATATAATTTTATCTTCATTAACTCTTCATCTCCTTTCATTTGAATTAAAAAATCATTATTTAACTATTCCACTATAATTAGTATACTATATTTCTCTATTAAAATCTATGAAATTCCATTTTTATAATAAAAATTATCCTCTCAAATATCGATATAACAATAATTTTTAATTGTCAACTTTCCATTATAAATTATCCTTTCCCACCTACCATCCATAAATTATGTCCAAAATATTTCTCAAATCCTTTAAACAATTCATTCACAATTTTAGGAAAACTAACAATTTCGCCCTCTCCAAAAACTTTATCTACTTTTATTCCCTCTTTTTCACACATTTTTCTAAACTCATTAAATCCATATCTTTTTCCTGAACTAACCATAAATTCCTCAAAACTTCTTTTATGAATTATATTCCCAACTAATCTTTCTAAATATTTAGGACAATTTTTATTTAATACAGTAATTAAAATAGTCCCCCCTGGCTTACATACTCTATAATGCTCCTCTATTGCTTTTTGTGTTTCAGGAAAATGTTCTATAACTCCTAAGGAATATACAAAATCAAAGCTATTATCTTCATAAGGTAAATCTCTTGCATCTCCTTGAATTACATTAGTTAATCCCCTCTTATGACAAATTTCAACCTGTTTATCTGCATAATCAATCCCACTATAATCATAATCTTTCCAATAATAAAGCCATTTTCCACTACCTGCTCCTATTTCTAATATTTTAGAATTTTTTGATAATTTATTTTTCTCTTTTTCGAAAAATTTATAAATTTCTCTATTTTTATCTATCCCATTATTAAAATTATAATTGTTCCAATATTCTTTTAATTTATCCATAATTAATTTCCCTCTTTTCTTTTACTTATCAATTTAGCTGGTACTCCTCCAACTATAGAAAACGGTTCTATATTCCTTGTTACAACTGCTCCAGCTCCAACTATAGAATCTCTACCTATTTTTATCCCAGCCAATATAGTTGTTCCTCTTCCTACCCACACATTATCTTCTATTATCACTTCTTTATATTTATATCCCTGAAACTTTATTGGAATATCTATTCTATCATGATTATGAATTTCATCTGTTATATACACATTTGGAGCAATCATACAATTTTTTCCAATTTTTACTTTTTTTTGAGAAACTATAAAACAGTTCGGATTTAAAGATGTATTTTCTCCTAAAAATATTTCCCCTTTTCCACCTAAAATTACATTATCTTCAATTTTAACATTATCTTCAATATATGTATTCCAGTTATCAAATCTAATATTTTTTCCTATTTCTATTTTACTTCCAAAAAAATTCCATTTATAAAAATATTTATAGAAATAATAATTAATTAAAATTTTTATCTTTCTTTTTAGAATTTTTTTTGCCCTAAAAAATCCTATTTTTTTTATAATTCTCATCTTCCACCACCACTCTTTTAAATTCCTCTGTCTTAATTTTTTTTGTATATTTTTTTACTTCATTATAATTTTCTTTTATTATCTCTTGTTTCTCTTTTTCAGAACTCAAATATATTTTTTCTATATATTTTGAAATATTTACAATATCATATAAATCACTACTATGTATTAATTTTTTATTTACTATATCTCTTTCTCCTACTTTATTAGATATTAATGGTATTACTTTCATATACATTGCTTCTAATATTGAAACTGGATGTGGATCATATTTTGCCATTTGTAATATATAGTATGACTTCTCTAATATACTACTAATATCTCTAAAATTAACTTTACCCAAAAATCTTATATTTTCATTATTTTTTATTAATTTTTTTACTTTCTTTTCAAGTTCACCAAACCCTACTATAACCAATTTTGTTTCTTTATATCTTTTATTAAATTTAATAAAAGATTTTATAATATTTATAATATTCTTCTCTTCTCTAAGTTGTCCTATATAACAAAATAAATTTTTATCTTTTTTATTTATATTTACATTATTTTTAAATTTCTCTATTTTAAAAAATGGATTAACAATATCTACTTTTTTATCTTTAAATAATTCCTTAATATAACTTTTATTTAATCCTGATACTGTTATATATCTATCCACACTTTTTAACAACTTATATAAAATTTTACTTCTCATATTTTCTTTATCTTCACAAATTTTATAAAATGTAGTTGAGGCATCTAAATATATTATTTCTGTTCTTTTTATGCTAAAACATTTAATAATATTTGCAATATAAACTCCAGTAGCTCCATTTAATATTAATTTATCATATTTATTTAAAATATTTAATCCCACAAAAAAAGTATTTATTAAATTTATAAATATATTTCTATTACTATAAAATTTGTCATTAATAAAATCAGCATTTACCCCTTCTCCAAAAGCTTTATGAACAAAATGTGGCCTTATTCCATCTAACAATGTTACAAATCCTATTTTTTCTTTCTGATTATAATATTCTAAATAATCTTCTATAACTTTTTTATTATCTATTAATTTTATTCCATTTACTTTTTCTAAATATTCATTATAATTTTCTAATATATATTCTATTTTTTTCTCTAATTCATTATTAGCATTTATTAAAAATTCATTCCCAAAATATTCACTAATTCCACCTATATCTTTGGAAATAAAAATAGTTTCACATTGCAAAGCTTCATACAAGCTTATTGGAACAGAAAAAGTATTGTGTGCTTTTTGAATTGGATATATATATATCCAAGCTCTTGAAAGCTCTTCTATATTATCAACTACCCCTTTTAATTCTATATTAGAAACTCCTTTGATTTCCTCTAAAACTTCTTTTCTATCCTCACCCAATCCACTATCTGCCAAAACTAATTTTAAATCTGGGTACTTTTTCACTAAATTTTTATAAGCATTTATAACTTCAAAAACTCCCTTATATTTTGAAAAATGGCTCATAAATAGTATTGTTGGGTTTTTATTTTTTTCTCCTACATAATCTATATCTTCTATTAATGGCTCTATTTTTTTTATTTTCCAAAATTTAAAATATTTCTCAGCTATCTTTCTTTGATAATCTGTCTGTATAAATATTCTGTCTATTTTCTTATTTATAATTTTAACCATAAAAGCAGATAATTTACTCTCCCAAAATTTTGATAATTCTCCATCAGTTATTGTAATGAAACTTTTTTTATATTTAGCAAAATTTACTACAAAATATAAATCTGGAGTTGGTGCAGAAAATATATGCAATATATCTGTCTTAAAAAAGCTAATATTAAAAATATTCCCTCTTATTATCTCTATTCCATCTTTAATTTCAACTCTTTTTTTTCTCTTGAAATTATACTTATCTTTATAAGTACAATAAATTTTTATTTTATAGCCTCTTTTTTTTAGTTCCTTTGCTTGAAGCCAAACTTGTTTTCTCAATCCTTCTCTTATTGGAAACTCTATATCTTGTGGAATAAATAAAGCTATCTCCATTTTATCACCAACCTAATTCTATTAAAATTTTTCTCCATATCTTATTGATTATTTCATCTACTACAACATCTATATCTTTGTCATTTTCAATTTTTATAAGATTAAAATCATTAGTTAAATCTAAATATACTCTAATTTGTCTATCTAATTCATCTTTTTCAAATTCTTTCTTCCGTTTTAATATCTCAGTAGATTCTAAATATAGATATATTATCGTCATCTTTGGATAAAACTTTTTAAATAATCTTTTTAAAATACCACTTTTTAATGCCAATACATCTTGTGCAAATACATCTATTGGATGTCTATCTAAAACAACCAACTTACTTCTCCTCGTATATGAATACACTTGAAAAAAATATCTAAAAAAATATTCAAAAAAATAATTTAAAAATACAATGTTTTTCACAAATGATACTTTTTTATTTTTAAATTTTTCTACTTTTTTTACTAATTCTTCTCTTTTTTTCTCTTCTGATTTTTTATTTAATAAATTTAATATCTTTGTAGTAATCAAAAATGGTTTCCACCCAAAATATATGTAGTTACCCTCTACCATACCACCTAATTTAAATTTTTTCATAAATAATTTTGATATAGAGCTTTTCCCACTTCCATCTGGTCCTACAAATGCTATTGCTGTTTTTCTATTTTTTATGGTGAAGACTCTTATTATCCATTTTAAAAATCCTATAGCATAATTTAAAATATTTTTAGGTTTCCTCAAAAAATTAAAAATATAACTTTTAATTATCTGATTTTTCAAATAATTTATATCTTCTCTTTTTTCTATTTTTTCTTTATAAATTTTAAATGTAGATAACCAGCCATAATTCTCGATGTAATCCATAATCAGTTTTGTATCTATTTTACCTACCAAATAATTTAGTCTTTCTAACTCTTTTTCTTTTGATTTCCTGTTTTCAAAAATATTATGTGCTAAATATATTACAAACTCTCCATTTTCATTTGGAATAAATATATCTTTTTCAACTTCAATTCTATTTTCTAATATTAATTTCTCATCTAATACTTCTACTCCGTCCCAACTTATCTTTTTGTGCAAATGAACACACATAAATCCTTTATTTTTTACATATTTATAAAATATAATTTTATTCTTTTCATAAAATTCACTCCTAAAAACTACAAATCCATCTTTTACTAACAACTCTTTTATATTATAAAACTCTAATTCTTCAACCAAAACATCTATATCTACAGCCCTATATGGATTATAATATGGAAATTTTATCAATACATATTTATATTTTGAAATTAATTTTAACAGTTCTCTATACTCTTCATTTAATTCACCAAATATATCTCTCATATTAACTCCTCTACCTTTTTATATACTTCTTCTACAGTTATATTATCCATACATTTCCCACAACTGTTAGTTTCTTTATATTTACATTTTGATAATTCTAATCCATAACAATTATTATATTTACCTTGAATTATCACACTATTTTTATGAAAAGGTCCCCATATATTTCCATTAGTCGGTCCATACAAAGCTATTAGCTTTTTATTAAGGGCATTTGCTATATGTACTGCCATTGTATCTACAGATATTAATAAATCTAATTCATTAATAAAATCTATAATTTCATCAAGTTTAAAATTTCCTGCAACATTTATTACCCGCTCATTTATGACTAAATTTTCTATTTTTTCTTTATCCAGTTTTGAACCTAACAAATAAATTTTTACATTTTTACTGCTTTTTAAAATTTTTAAAATTAATTTGTTCCACTTATCTAATTCCCAATTCTTGTTTTCCCTTCCTGAAATAATTTGTAATCCTATCCATTTTTCATCTTGTTTATCTTTTATTATTTTACTTTTACTTATTTTTAGTTCTAAACTTCTATCAAATATTTTTCCTCCAATATTCTCTAATAAATTCAAATTTTTTTCAGTAATATGTATTTTTTTTTCATTATTCCAAAATCCCTTTGTAAGAAGAAATCCTAGCCCTCTATATTTATACCCTATACTATTTTTTGACAATATCCTTAATAGTATTATATTAAATGGCGATGTATGTAATTCAAATCCTAAATCATATTTTTTATAATTTTCTTTTAGAATTCTAAAAAGTTTTTTCCACTCTATTTTTTCTCCTCTATTTCCCCATAAAGTATTTATTGGAATCATTTCATCTATATATTCACATCTTTTTAATATTGGTATTGTTAATTCTCTACAAATTACAGTTATTTTACTTTCTGGATAATTTTTCTTTAAATTTTTAAAAAAAGATGTAGTTAAAACCATATCTCCAATATGGTCTAATCTTATTACAACTATATTTTTAGGATGCTCCAAATATATTTTATTTTTTTTTCGTAAAATAAAATTAGGTATAAAAAATAGTATATTCCCAATTATATCAATTAAAAGTAATATTAATTTGAATTTTTTTTGTACTAAATACTTCATTTTATCTCCTCACTTCATTAATGTCTATGGTATTTCTCTTATTCTTCTAATTAATACTCTTCTCACTAATATTCTTTTCTCTTATATCATCTATTTTTTCTATAAATCTACATTTTTCTCTTCTATAACTAAAATACCTTTAAAACTTTATCATTCTTTTTTAATACATATAAATTCTATACTTCTAAACCACAACCTCAAACAGACTTTTCCCATCAATCTCTACCTTTTTTTCCTCATACTTCTTCCCCTTATTAAAATTAAATATTACCAAATATCCCTTATCTTCTCCTTGCCCATCCAAATATCCAACTAACTGCTTTAACCCTTGTTTTTCCATCTCTTCTCCATGCCATATCTTTAACTCTATTATATATTTTATTTTATTATATACTACAACTATATCCATTCGATTATCTTGCCTTGTTTCAGGCTCTACAAAATAAAATCCTTCGCCATTTATTATTGGTTTCAGAAATGATAAAAACAGTAACCTTCCTTCTCGTTCTATAAATTTCTCATCTTTATCTCTATATTCGCTTTTCATAAATAATTGAAATTTTTCTAATATTTTTTCCATATCTAATATATTATTTTCTTTTATAAATTGATTCCTATTAGGTGTTGTTTTTATATGTCTATTTACAATCATATCTCCTATCATATGATTGTATAATAACACTTCAAATATTTTATTACTTATTACAACTTTCCCTTGTTTTTCTATTAATATTCCATACATTACACCTATATCTATTACTTTATTTGTTGAAAAATATGGAACTTGTTCTCCTTTTAACATTAACACTCTTATTAATTCATATAACTCCCTATTATTCTCTATATTCTTTATCACATCATCGAATAGTGTATTTTTCTCATTTAACAACTTATTTATTGCTTTTCTCAACCCTTCTTCTGTAAACTCTCTATTTAACTTCTCATCTATTATTTTACATAATTTACTCACTAAAAATGGATATCCTGATGTATAATCTCTTAATAAGTCTGACATCTTTTCTATATCCATTCCTGTTTTATTATCCTTCTCATAATCTATCAACATACTACTTATCTCTTCACTACTAAAACTCATATCTATATCAAAATCCGCTGCTATATTCCACGGGCTATTATATATTCTCTCTTCATCTTTTCTATATCTTAATTTCAAATTTTTTATATCATGTACTCCTGCTAATATCACACTATGAAATGTATAATCTTCACCCCTATCTCTTCTTAAATATTTTTCTCGCAACATCCCTATAAAGTTCAAAAATAGTTTATTGTTACTACTTTTATCCACCTCATCTATCATTAATGTCACTTTTTCGCCCACTTCTAATACTAAATCTGTTATAAACTCATCTAACTCTTTTATATTATTTATATTCCTATAATCTTCTATAAATTTTACTAACTCCTTATATCCTTTTACCTTTAAAAATCTCTTTATCATTTGTACGAATGTATCTATAAATTTGTCTTCACTTTCAAAACTAGATTCTCCTACTCCTTCAAAACTTATTGATATTACCAAATATCCTTCTTTAATTATTTTCTTCTCTAATAAATACATTGTTGTTGTTTTCCCATATTGTCTGGGTCTATTTATTATGAAATATTTTTCTTTTTCTATTAATTTTATTATTGTTTCATCTATTTTTTTACTTGTATCTACCATATAATGTTTAGCTGGTATACATATCCCTGTTATATTAAATTCTTTCATAAAATTAATACACCTCCATCTTTAATGTATAATGGAAAATTGTTAAGTATATCTCCTAAAGAACGTTTAAAAAATAATGTTCTCATATTTTGTTATAAAAACGCTTAAAACATTGCGTATTTTATAACAAAATGGGAATGTTATTTTTAAGCCATTCCTAAACCACAACCTCAAACAAAATCTTCCCATCAATCTCTACCATTTTTTTCTCATACTTCTTCCCTTTATTAAAATTAAATATTACCAAATACCCCTTATCTTCTCCTTGTCCTTCCAAATATCCACATAACTGCTTTATCCCTTGTTTTTTCATCTCTTCTCCATGCCATATCTTTAACTCTATTATATATTTTATTTTATTATATACCACAACTATATCCATTCGATTATCTTGTCTTGTTTCTGGCTCTACAAAATAAAATCCTTCGCCATTTATTATTGGTTTCAAAAATGATAAAAACAGTAACCTTCCTTCTCGTTCTATAAATTTCTCATCTTTATCTCTATATTCGCTTTTCATAAATAATTGGAATTTTTCTAATATTTTTTCCATATCTAATATATTATTTTCTTTTATAAATTGATTTCTATTCGGTGTTGTTTTTATATGTCTATTTACAATCATATCTCCTATCATATGATTGTATAATAGTACTTCAAATATTTTATTACTTATTACAACTTTCCCTTGTTTTTCTATTAATATTCCATACATTAACCCTATATCTATTACTTTATTTGTTGAAAAATATGGAACTTGTTCTCCTTTTAACATTAATACTCTTATTAATTCATACAACTCTCTATTATTCTCTATATTCTTTATTACATCATCAAATAATGTATTCTTCTCATTTAACAACTTATTTATTGCTTTTCTCAACCCTTCTTCTGTAAATTCTTTATTTAACTTCTCATCTATTATTTTACATAATTTACTTACTAAAAATGGATATCCTGATGTAAAATCTCTTAATAAGTCTGACATCTTTTCTATATCCATTCCTGTTTTATTATCCTTCTCATAATCTATCAACATACTACTTATCTCTTCACTACTAAAACTCATATCTATATCAAAATCCGCTGCTATATTCCACGGACTATTATATATTCTCTCTTCATCTTTTCTATATCTCAATTTCAAATTCTTTATATCATGTACTCCTGCTAATATCACACTATGAAATGTATAATCTTCACCTGCGTTTCTTCTTAAATATTTTTCTCGCAACATCCCTATAAAGTTCAAAAATAGTTTGTTATTACTGCTTTTATCTACCTCATCTATCATTAATACTACTTTTTTTTCTGCCTTTATTATAAATTTACTTATTAATTTTGATAAACTCTTTAAATTATCTACTTTTTTTAATTCTTTATTTAAAAAATCACTCAATTCTTTCTCTTTATATTCTAATATATCTGCCATTAATTCTAATACTGTTTTTGATAACTCTTTCTCATTCTCAAAACTAGATTCTCCTATTCCTTCAAAACTTATTGATATTACTAAATATCCTTCTTTACTTATTTTCTTATTTAACAAATACATTGTTGTTGTTTTTCCATATTGTCTTGGCCTATTTATTGTGAAATATTCTCCTTCATCTATATATTTCAATATTACTTCATCTATTTTTTTACTTGTATCTACCATATAATTTCTTTCTGGTATACATAATCCTGTTACATTAAATTTTTTCATAATTTATCTCCTCTTTTTTTATAGACAATTATCAATTCCCAATTATTCTTTCATTCTTTTCTATCTTTTTCAATATTTTCTCTATGCTATCACTTTTTTTTATATTATTTGCATTATTCAAATATTTATACGCCTTTTTATAATCTTTAACACTATAATAAATTACTCCCAAATTATAATTAGCAATATAATTTTTATTATTCAATTCCACTGCTTTTTCTAAATTAGTCACACTATTTTTAATATCTTTTTTCAAAAAATATGTTTTTCCTAATTGTAAATAAAAATAATCACTTTCTTTTAATTTTAAAGCTTTTTTATAATACTCTATAGAATTATCATACTCTTTTTTTCTATAATATATATCTGCAATTCTGCCTAAAATATAATAATTTATTATATTTTCCTTTTCAGACTCTAAAAATATATTTAATACTTCATTATCTTTTTTTAAAATACTATACCCTATTTCTCCAATCCAATAATAGCTCTGCATAAAATATGGATTATTTTCTATTGATTGTTTAAACATATTATATGCCATTTCCAATTTCTTTTCTGTTTTCAATCTCATTCCTTCTTTATAATAAAATTCTCCTAATCCTTTTCCTATCTCTTTTAATTTTTCAATATATTTATCTCTATTTTTATAATCAACATCTATTAACGCCAAATATAACTTCTCATTTTTACTATCCTTTTTTTTAATTTCTTGTAATAATTTTAATGCTTTTTTTCCCTCTCCTTTAGAATTATAAATAAGTGCTAAATTTATCTTTGAATCCTCCATTTTTATACTTTTTTTATAATATTCTGTCCCCTTATCAATATCTCCTTTTTGTTGATAAATATATCCAAGTAAGCTATTTACTTCATCAGAACTTTTCATACCTATTAATATATCAAAAGCTTTATCTGTATCATTAAATTTTAATAAAATCTTACTTTCCAATATCTTTTTTCTTAAAGAAATTTTATTTTTTACTAAATTTAAAACTTTTAAACTATCTCTAAATCTATTTTTATCATAATACATTTCAGCTAAAATTAATTTAACATCATCCCCACCAATATTTTTTTCTATACTTTTTTCTGATAATAAAATTGCTTTATCTACTCTATCTGTATTTTTATATAAATCAATATAATCTTTCAATATACTTTCATGCTTTGGATATTTACTTGCAGCAATTTTTAAATATCTTTCAGCTATCTTATATTTTTTCTCTACAATAGCACTTGTACATAAATTTATCAAAGGTCTTTCTAAATTAGGTTCTTTTTTATGATTATCTTCCCACAAAGAAGTCATACTTAACCAAGTATAATTTCTTGCTACAGTTACTCCACCATAAACTACTCCTACTAATAACATTCCATATAATATTTTTTTTCTCTCTTTTAATAATAATATAAAAAAATAACTTATAACTATTGAATACCCTGCTACAGATATATATGCTCTATGCTCATATATCAAATCATCTATTGGTATTATTGTAGATGTTACTATGAATCCTATAAAAAATAGTAATACCCCATATCCTATTATTTTTTCTTTTTTATAATAATATATTCCAAATGATAATAACAGAACTAATATTATAAAAGGCAAAATAACCCACAAACTAAAAAAGCTATTTTCTATTTTTATATTATAATCCACTCTCTGTCCATATGGAAATATCATTAATCTTAAATATCTCAATATTACTTTAAATTCAGTTATAAAATAGGTATATCTTGTTAAATCTGTTTTTCCTGGATTTAATGCAAATGTTGAAGTTACAGTTGAAACTTTATCACTATGTAGCATTAAAGAATATCTTACTCTTAATATTAATGGTATAAATCCTGTCATATAATAAATTATACTCTGCCATTTTATCCCACCAAAAAAAAACATCTCATATAAAAATAAAGCTATTGGAAATGTTACCATTGTCTCTTTACTTCTTGTCCCTAATAATACAAATATTAATCCTACTATATAATATAAATATTTCCTATTTTCACTTTTTCTATATTTTATATAAAAATATAGCCCAGCAAAATAACACAACCCTACAAATGAAGCTAATCTTTGTACTACATATGTTACAGCTTGTATTTGTATTGGTAATATTAAAAATAATAACCCTACTAATATACTATATATTTCTTTGTTTTTGTTAATCAATCTATTTTTTATCTCTGTTTCTAATATTATTAAATATAAAAAATACGCACTAAATATATGAATTAACAGATTAGTTAATTTATATATAAATGGTGCTTTTCCTCCTACTAACCAATTTAATGCAAATGTAAAATATACAAATCTTCGGCTACTACTTGTATTTATATTAAATATACTTAAAAAAGCCCCTTTTATATCTTTCACTTCAGGATTTAATAATATAGAAGCCACTGTATCATATTGAAATGCTGAAAATAAAGCTAATAAATATACTGCTAAACCTGTTATTAAAAATATTAATAATACTCTCTTTTTATTTAATTTCAATTTTTTCCCCCTTAAAATAGTATTTAAGAACGTTTAAAAAATAAGTTCCTCATTTTTGTTATAAAAATGCTTAAACCATTGCGTATTTTAAAACAAAATCAGAAAGTTATTTTTAAACCGTTCCTTAATGATTATTAATAAGTTTACTTTTTAACAATCATGTGATTAAATCTCATCTTTTAATTTTTCTTTCTATTTTTCATTATCAATTGTCAATTATCCCTTCAATTATACCACATTTTTTATAATAAAAAAAGAAATTACGCTTTATATAGTAAGATATAAATATTTTTCTAAATTTTTAGCTTCTGAAAATTTTTGTTTTGAAAAATCGCATATTTCAAAAAAACGGCGTAGCTTATTTTCTGAATAAATTTATACTTTCCTAGTATATAAAAAAGCCCGCCTTAACGGCGAGCTCCTTTATTTTCTTTTAATTGCCAATTTTCCATTGTCAATTATTTATTCCTATTCCCAAGTAATTCCATCATCTCCTGTCATATTCTCTCCTGATGCATTTATAAAGTTAGTATTTCTATCCATTACTTGCTGAGTAGCTATAGAACTATGATTTGCACGGTCTATTGCATTAAATTCTACTTCAAAATGCTTTCCTTTAGCAAAATGCCCTATATCTGCGCTAGTACTATCAATACTATCACCTGTTGCAGTTGTAGATAACAATACTATATAAACTTCTGTTTTTACTGCATCTGCTGTAGTCCATGTTTGATCTCCATTTGTATCAAGGTATCTTACAGCATAATTCTTGATTTTATCTAATTCTACTGTATCACCTGCCGTAGTTGCTGCTAAATTACTAACTCCATGATTTGATACTTCTGTTCTTGTAGAGCCTGATACATTATAAACTTTTATAGATGTATCATTTACAGAAGATACTAAATTTCCATCTGTTTCTACTCCTACCCCACCATCTACTGGTGCTGCAAAATTAAATGTTGTAGTTGAAGATCCATTTCCTACTAATAATGGTTCATCAAATGTAAGTTTTAATATTTCTGCTGTACTTGTACTATTATCATCTAAATTACTAGATGATACTTCTAACCATCCAAATAGATATAAATCATCATCATTTCCATCCATTCTATCTGTTCCTGTCCTATCTATTTTATGATCTCCATCTGTATCTCCAACATTTGTGGTATCCATATCTAATACTGGTGCCCAACCTGCTTGTCCAGTTGTAGCAGTTGATGAATAACTATATAATTGTGCATTTGCTACTTTTGGTCTTCTCAAATCTATACCATCAATAGTTCCTCCAGCTAACGCATCTTTTTCTACATGAGTTCTATTTCCTGCATTATCTTCAAACCAAAAGTCAAGATTATACGTACCTGTATCTCCAGTATATCCTTGTGATGTAGTAACAACTTGATCTGCTAAAATTCCTGTATAAGCTGCTGCGGCACTTGAATCTTGTTTACCAGCATTTACATTTCCGCTTGTGAAACTAAATGACCAAACTATATTACTGTTTGCTGTTCCACCTGTATCTGTTCTTCTAAATCCTGGAATATATCCAGAACCTGCTATTCCTAATTGTGGTGCATATATTGAACCAACGTCACTTGTTTTATCATTGTCATGCACTTCATCTATATCTGCTATAAAAGTTAACTCATCATTTAGAGTTATCATATCATTATCTTTTGTATATCCATAGAAAGTTCCATTGTTAGCTTCATTTAATGTAACCGCAATATCGGTGTTATCTATTTCTGCACTACTAACATCTCCTATTACAGGTTGGCTATCTATAGCTGGACTTGCTGCTACAGTAGTTCCTGTTGAATCTAAATATGAACCATTTTTAATCAAATCATCATTTCCTACTCCTGCTGCTGTCTCATTACCATTCCAATCTTGAGCTGATACTAACGGTGGATTTACGTCATCGGCTCCACCAGTATCTATTGCTCCATCTGTATAATTTGTAGATGGTGCACTTGCAGCTTTTATTTCAAGATCATAATATAAGTAGTCATCACTATAATCAGAAGCTGTTCCATTATTATTATAACTAAATTCTACATTTTGTGCAGTAGGTCCACCTGCTGTTCCATCTATTAATCCACCTATATTTACTGTTGCAGTCATTAAATCTCTTGAAGCTGTCGCAGCTGTTAAAGTTGTTCCACCACTTACTGCAGTTACACTAGCTCCAATTGGTATTATTAATCTTATTTTATCTCCTAAACTAAATGTTCCTGTAGGTGCTTTATCTACTAAGGCTTGTACATACATTTCATTATCAACTAAGCCTGGTGCATCATCATCAGCTGTTACAGTAAATGCAAAAGATTTGTCACTTATTCCTTTCGCTACGCCACTTTTATCATCAGTTACTCTTGAATGTAAATAGTAAGTTCTTGTTACTCCTCTCAAACTTATATCTGGTGTCCATTTTAACATTTGAGCTGGTATACTATTTATAGTTTTACTCTCTGTTTCTATTTTTCCAGGATTAGCCACAATTGGTCCATCTGACGAATCCAAAGTTATATACCAATCAAAATTCAAACTATTTTTATCATCAGCTGCATCTGTTAATGTACTGTCTGGATAAAAACTTAGAGTTACATTTTTATATTCATCGTTTGCTCCAAAATCGTATGTTTCTGAACTTGTTTTCTCAACTATTGCTCCACTCCAATAGTCAGTTCCTCTTGCTCCACCCATTACACTTGCAATTGTTGGAGCTTCATTTACGCCTACATCTATAGCTGAACTATCTGTTCCACCTTTTAATACCCCTTCTGAATCTTTATCCATTACTAATAGATTAATATTAAAATGTCCATTTGTATATGGTCCATCAACATCTCCTAATGCAGTAGCTCCATTATATGGACTCCAATCTACTGCTGAAGTATTATCATAAGTTAATGTTCCATATTTCCCATTTCCACCTATTGTCCAGAAGTATTTAAAAGTATCTCCTGAATCAGAATCACTAACACTTGATACTAGTGTAACTGGACTTGTTCCTGATAAAATCCAATTTCCATTAGTTACATCTACTGTATCACTACCAGTTATTCCTGTTATTGTTGGTTCTTGATTTAGTTCTACCGAAACCTCTCTTGTATTTGTATATGTTCCATCAGTAATACTAACTATAAAAGTAGCTGTAGCACTTGATGGCATTGTTGTTGGTGCTGTATATGTCCAAACTTCTTGTGACACGCTATCTCCATCACTATCTGTTCCCGCTGTTAATGTCCCACCAGAACTAGTTTTTTCCACAACTGTTACTGTTGCAGAACTAGAACTTCCTTCATCTCCATATACATTAAGATTAACTGTTTTTCCTAAAGTTACATATGGCGGTACTGCTACTGATGTAATTGTAGGTCCATTTACTACTTGGAATTTAAGTATTACAGTATTAGCATAAGTTTTGAAATATACTTTATCTCCTGCTTCCCAATTACTACTTTCATCTATATCTATTGCCAACCAATCAATCGAGGCATCGCTTCCATCTGCTGAAGCTCCCCAATCAGAATCAGTTAGATCAATTGGAGCATTTGTATTATCTTGTAAATCTCCATCTCCATCTGTATTTGTTCCTGTTCCACTTACATATACTTTTATGTCACTACCTCCATAGCTCCAATAAGTACCTGCTGTTATATCTTTGATTTTAAAATATACTCCTGTTGTATCTGATGAAAATTCAAGCATTAAGTTTTTATCGTATGAAGTATATCCTGCTCTTGTTCCTATATCTACTTTTAAATTTCCTGCTCCTATATCAGCTCCATCTGCATCTACTACTTCAGTTCCTACTCTATAATAATCCCAAGGCCCTTTTATTGCTCCCTCGTCTACTAATTGCTCCGTACCATCATTTAAATGTAAAGCTAAATAATGATAACTCGGTGTAGTTCCTGTAGTATCAACTGTTGCACTTGGTTTTATCTCTACTGGTACATTTGATAATGTAGTTGTATAATCATTAGTAAATGTATAGTAACTTGGTGAACTTGTACTTGTTGGATCATATATATCAGTTGCATTACTACTTGCAATCGTCCAGCTACTATCAGCTGAAGCTCCATCAACTAATGTTCTTGATAAATCTATTCCTGCAGTTCCTCCACCTGCTCGTCCTGCATCATAAGCTTGATTTGCAAAATATCCAGATGTACTTGTTAATGGATAATTTGTTGTATCAGGACTAACTCTTGTATTATCAGGATCACTTACTGACATTGTTAAGTTAAATTTTTGTCCTGGTGATACTTGTACTGTACTAAGTGTTGTTCCATCAAATAAGCTTTGACTATTCCCTTGTGCATCTGTATAAGTTATTCCTGTTAATGAAGGTAACTCATTAACATATACAGTATCGCTAGCATAAACAACTTGATTGTTAGGTGATGTTCCTGAATCTACTGTTGCTTTTAGAGTCTTAACTCCACCTCTCATCATATATTTATACCTTGTACCATTATCTACCCCTTCTGTTCCTGGATTAAAATCAAATGTTCTTGTTGTAACTCCAAAATCTTTTCCTGTTGTCCCTAATACTTTTGTACTGTCAATTTCATTATAAACTGACCAAGTTTGTATTATTGTTGTACTTGGAGCACCTGTATAATAGTAATATGCATTGTTTCCCATTAGAGTATTCATATCAGATGAATTTGATATTGGGATTGATACTTGAGAACTATTAACAGTATCTGTTGTTATATCATAATTTGCAGCATTGCTTCCTGTAGCTTCAGTATATTTAGCTGCTTCTGTAGCTCCAGATACTCCACTATCTTCAGCCACTACTGTCATTGGTGTTGCTATTGCTATTGTAAACATCTCTTCTGCATTAGCTCCACGACTATCTACTAATTGAATTAACACCTCAGTTGTCCCTGTACTGCTTGGTGCTGTAAAATCAACTGTACCTGTTGTATTAGTTGACTCTGCTAAAGTTCCACTACCTGTTAATATTGAATAATTATAAGTTATTGTATCTCCTGTGTCTGCATCACTTGCAGTCACTGTTATAGTTCCTGTTCCACTTGGTGCTATTGTATTTGTACTGCTTCCTCCACTAACTGATAAAGCAACATTTGAAATAGTTGGTGCTGTATCAATTATAAATGTTATTGTAGCAGAATCAGAATCACTGCTATCATTAGGATCAAATACATTAAATACTACACTTGCACTATTTCCACTTGGTGCTGTACTTGGTGCTGTATAAGTATATGTATAAGTATATGTTGTTCCATTATTACTTGCTCCAGTTTGTGTCAAACTACCATAACTAAAGTTAGTAGATACAGCATGACTATTATCTGTATCTGTAAATACTAATGTTATTGTAGCTGTTTGACTTGTTTCCATAATATACTTTGTTTGTGTTGTTGAAGCATCAGTTACCGCTAAACTTCTTTGTGGCCCAAAAGAATTATTTGGTACACTTTTTACCACAGTTGGAATACTTCTTAATACTATTCCACCTGCTGCTGGATCTTTTTTTACTCTTATTGTCCAAGATGCTGGATCTGACTTCAACCCTTTATCATCTACAGCTATTGCTGATACTTGATAGTATCCTGGTTTTGTAGGAGCTGTCCATGTCCCATCTGCTGCAAAACTTCCTCCAGTTGCTGTATACTCAACTGTTGTTTTCCCACCTTCTGGGTCCATTGTTGTTGTTTCAAATTTAACTTTTTGCCCTCCGTTAACTTCAGGACTAGTTAAATCTTTAGTGTTAAAATATGTTACTACTGGTCTTTTATTTGAATTTGCATTATATGCTGGGTTTGTTGGTGTTGGTGTTGTATCTGGGTTTGTTGGTGTATCTGGTGTATCTGGGTTTGTTGCTTGCCCTCCATTACTTTCTACTACTGAAGTAACATTATTTTTTTCGCTAGACTTATTCAAACATCCAGCTGTGGTTAAAAATGCTGCTACTAAAAAAATTACACCTAGTTTACGTATTATCTTTTCCATCTCATTGACCTCCTTTTCTTTTTTTTCTTTCTTCCATGAGATTTTCTTTACACTTTTACTTCCCTAAAAGCATTAATCATCAGCTATCTTACGACGTTCCCCTCGTCACCTCCTATAAAATGTTAAACTTTGGCCGGCTTAACTGTAAAAAAACTTTTTACTATTAATATTTTTCGACAAAACAAAGCTAATCCTTTAGCTTTATTTTAAAAATATTTTTTTATTTCCGATACACTCCCACGTTATAAGTTTACTTCATTTTTGAGTAAAAAACAACCTTTATTTATTGAAAATAGAATTATTTATAACCATATTTTAGATTGTTTCTGAAATTTAAACTATCTTTATCTGAAATTTTAACTTCTAAAAAAATAAACTACGCCTCATATAGTAGAGCGTAGCTTATTTTTTTATTACTTGAATAAAAATGGATTCTACCCTTACATGAATTCCTATTTATAACACTTTTTACTCTTCTTTGTGCTGAAATTATTTATTGCTGAAAACTATTCTAAGTTTGATGACGTTTTACCTCTCCTTTATCATTTCCAACACTTCTTCAGATTCTATCTCTTGCATACACTTATAATTATTGTTACATTTTGGTATTCTACCCCACAAATCATAACATGGAGTACATTTTAAATTTTCCTTCCAAATATATGAGCTTCCTTTATTTAATGGGGCTTTTTCTATAGGATTTGTAGGTCCAAATATTGATATAATATTATTATTAACAGCACTTGCTATATGCATAGGTCCAGAATCATTACATATTATATAGTTGCACCTCTTCATTATTGCTGCACTTTCTTTTATAGATGTTTTTCCAGCTAAATCAATTATATCTACATTTTTTATATTATCTATAATTCTTTTATTTATTTCTACATCTTTTTTCCCACCAAATAAAATTATTTTGATCCCTTTATTTAGTAGCTTTTTTATAAGTCCTGTATATTTATCTATACTCCATCTTCTTAAACTATCATCTCCAACTGCAGGATTATTCGCTCCTCCAGGGACAATTCCGATTACTTTTTTATCCTCTAATTTCATACTCTTAAAAATAGTTTTTGCGAAATATATATCTTTATCACTTAAAAAAATATCCATTTTCACATCTTCTTTATTATATTCCAACCCAAATAAATTTAATATATCTAAATAATAATATATTTCATGTTTTCCACCTACATACTTTATATTTTTATTATTATATTTTCCATCTCCATATCTATCAAAACCATATCTTTTACCACCTATCGCCATAGCAAATAATGATGCTAATTTATGTTTATCAAGTACTACTATTGTATCATATCTATTTTTTCTCATTTTTAAAATAGTTTTTAATATATATATATAATCTTTTTTCATAAATAATTTTTCTTCTGAAAATGTGTATAAATCATCAATATATCTATTATCTTCCAATACAGATTTACTCCAATTTCCAACTAAATAATCAAGCTGAATATTTGGCATATTTTTTTTTAATTCTCTAATTAAAGGTGTCGTCATCAATACATCTCCTATTGCTCCTGAACGTATAATTAATATTTTTTTCATATTTCACCTCTTTATTTTTTTCAATAAATCTCTACTTTGACTATCATTGATTTTTTCTAATATTTTTATAGCTTTCTCTTTTTCTCCTTCTGTATATATTATAAGTGCATAATTAACCATTGCTGTTGGAATAGTTTTTACTTTTAAGTATATTTTTTTTGCTTTCTCTAATTCTCCTAATTTCTGATATGATAGTCCCTCATAAAATAAAGCTTCCTCACCTACTGCTCCTTTTAATGAATTTAATGCCAACTTTGCTTTCCCTTTTACTAAATAATATTTCGCTTTCAAAACTTTATATCTTGTTTCCTCATAATGAAAATCTTTTAATTTTTCTATTACTCTTCCTAATTCCTCTATTCTATTTATTCTAAAAAAATATTCTCCAAGCATAATATACCCATCATAATTAGATTTATATTCTAAAGATTTTTTAGCAAAATATGCTGCTTTTTCAAACTCTTTCTGTCTATATGTAATCATTGATAAAATTAAATATTTTCTATAATCATTATCTTTTAAGTTTTTTATAACTTCTTTCCCTTTTTTCATTTCATTATTTCTAACAAGATAATTTGCATAATTATAAACTATTCTTGGTTTTTCTCTATTTTTCAAAAAAATATCATGCCATAAACTTTCTCCAGTTCTATACACTTTATTTCTATTAATTGTGATAAATATTAATATTATTAAAATTGGAAATAATATATAAGCTGTCTTATTTTTTATATTTTTCATTATTTCTCCTTTATTTTATGTTTTATCTCTCTAAATAGTTCATTCACTGTAATTAATTTCATACATTTATAATTATTTATACATTCTTTTACCTCTCCTAAATGAACATTTATACAAGGCGAACATTCTACTTTATGATACAATGATATATTATTATCTCCTAACGGCCTAAATCTATCTGGTAAATTTGCTCCAAATAATCCAATTGTATCTGTTCCCATTGCTGCTGATATATGCATAGGTCCTGTATCATTTGCAATATAAATATTTATACGCTCTAACAAATAAAACAGCTGTTTTATAGTCAACTCATTTATTAAATTTATATAATTTCCTTTTAAATTTTTTTCTATTTTAGAAAACAGTTCAGCTTCATAATTGGTTCCTGTAAAAATAATTTCTACATTATTATATTCTGCTTTTATTCTATTAAATAATTCAGCAAAATTTTCTTCATTCCATCTTCTTCCTAATCCAGTTGGTGCACTTCCTATATGAAATCCTATTAAAATTTTATTATTTATATTATATTTTTCTAATTTTTTCTCAACTTCTAATTTATCTTTTAATTCATATTTTAGTTTTACTAATTTTGTGGGGTAATTTTTCTCTTTAATCAAATTAAAATATACTGCCGAACAATGAATTTTATCATTATATAACAATTTTTTATCATATATAAATTTTCTTTTCCCAGTATTAAATCCTATAAATATTTTTTTTTTCAAAATTGCTCCTAATAATACTGATATATTCATAAAAGGCTCAAAATCATATATTATATTATATCTATTTTTTCTTAATTCAAAAATCACATTTAACAATTTGAATATATTTTTATAATTAAATATCTTAATTTTATTTATATATTCAATTCCTTCATATACGCTTTTATTATTAGAGGTACATAAAACATCTATTTTATATCCTTTTTCAAATAATCTTTTTATTGCCGGAATTGTTAAAATTGATTCTCCTATTGCCCATAATTTTATTATTAAAATTTTTTTATTGTTTTTATCTCTGTTTTCTATATTCCCTCTATTTTCTCTGTTTTTAATCTTTTTTAATGGATATAATAAATATAAAAACAGTATTATAATATATTTATCTATAAATTTAATAAATTTTATCATAATTTTCTCCTTATTTTTTTCATCTTAATTTTTCAATTTTTACTATTTAGGAATGGCTTAAAAATAACATTCCCATTTTGTTATAAAATACGCAATGTTTTAAGCGTTTTTATAACAAAATATGAGAACATTATTTTTTAAACGTTCTTTACTTCTAACTCCCTATCACTTCTAATCTCATTTTTCAAAATGGATAACTCTTGTGCTAAATTCTTTATTTTATCTTCATATGTAGAAATTTTTATTGAAATATGTGCTGAATAAATCACAAGAAATATTATCGCTCCAAAAAACAGAGTATACACAGGATTAGAAATACCTATTAAATTATTTAAAAAACTTATTAAATTTGGAAAAAGTGATATTATAAAAAATATAAATCCCAAAATTAACCATAATAAAGAATATTCCTCTTTTAATTTCCTATCTCTTACTAATTTTATTATAAATCCAAATATCAATATTCCAATAGCTCCAAAAAACAACCTTAAATCCCATCTCATCTAAATCACCTCTATTTTATAGTTTTCTTATTAACATTACTAAAATTGAAAGAAACATCTTAAACACATAATAAAGTGGTCCAATTATTCCGCTATGCATTGATTCTTTATTGCTTAATTCATACATCAAAACTGGCACTTCATTTATTTTTAATCTTTTTTTATATAACATTATCAAAACATCTGCATCAGGATAGTCTGTTGGATAAATATCTTGGATAAATACTTTTAAAACTTTTCTATTAAGTCCTTGATATCCTGTTGTAATATCAGTAATTTTTTTCCCTATTATTGTTGAAGTCACCCAAGAAAATAGCCCCATTCCTATTTTTCTAAATAGAGTTGGATTATAATTTGATCTATTTTCTAAAAATCTAGATCCTAAAATAAGATCCCCTTCACCATTTTTTAAAGCTTCATAAATATTTTTTATATTCTCTGGTTCATGTTGCCCATCAGAATCAAGTTGAATTACATATTTATACTCATTTTTAAAAGCATATTTATATCCTGTCTGCAATGCTGCTCCATAACCCATATTGAATACATGATTTATAACTTCTGCTCCTGCAGATTTTGCTATTTCTTCTGTATTATCTTTTGATCCGTCATTTACAACAACTATTTTACTTTTTATATCTATCTCTTTTAAAACTGTACTTATTTTTTTTATTACTTTTTCTATATGTTTTTCTTCATTATATGCCGGTATCAGTATAAGTAATTCTCCCATAAAAAAACACCTCATTTCTTAAATTTACTCTCCCTCTTTATTATCGGCTATATCACTATTATATTTAAAAAAAACAGAAAGAACTCTCTCTTTCTGTTTTTTTTATTTAATTCATTTTTTTAATGTACCTAATTTTAATTTATCCTTCTTCCCTGTAATTTGATATAACCATTTTAATCTCTTATATAATTTAGAATCCATTCTACCAATTTTAACACATTGTTCAAAATAATTTATTGCTTTATCATATTTTGAAAATTTCATACTAATATTCCCTAAAAGATAATTTCCTCTATAATTATTTTTTACCTCTAATCCTAAATTAGCAAATTTTATTGCTTTATTATAATTTTTTCTTATATAATTTGCTTCTGCTAAATAATTATACATTTTAGCACTTTTTTCTATTTCCAAACTTTTTAACGCTGTTTCTTCTATTTTATCTAATTTTCTCAATTTTTCAAATATTTTTATTTTTATCTCATAATTTTCTATATCTTTATTATATCTTGAAATTGCAATATTTATTGATTTTAAAGCTTTATTATAATCTCCTGTCTCCAAATAAATTTTAGCTCTATCTTTATACGCTTCATAATAATTATCTATTTTTAATATTTCATCTATTTCTTCTAATGCTAAATTATATTTTTTCTCTTTCAAATAAACTTCAACTAAATTATATCTTGGTCTTACTTTATTTGGTGTATATTTTATATTTGTTTTCCATAATTTTGATTCATTTTTCCATTCAAAATTTCTATTAATAGTTAATCCGCTATATATCAATAAAATTATTATGAATATACTATTTTTTATGATTTTACTTTTTATAATTTCATCTATAAATAAAGTTATAAACAGTATCACTCCAACAGATGATATATATACTCTGTGCTCAAAGCTCAAATCCTCTATTGGTATAATTGTTGAAGTTACAAATATTCCCATAAAAAATAAAAATATCGAAAAACTATATAAAAACTTTTTTTTATATAGATAAATAATTAAAAATATAAGTACTAATAAAATAAAAAATGGAAACAGAACATCTATGTTAAAAAATGAATTATCCACTTTAAAATCGTAATCTATTCTTAATTTTAACGGCAACAATATAAGTGCAATATAATATACTATAACTTTAAATTCAGAAATAAAATATTTCCCTCTTGTTAAATCAGCATTAGCTTGTTTCATATTAAAAACTTTTCCAATTTGATTATTTCCATTTAAAGCAACCATTATCTTAAATAAAATTGGAAGAAAAGCTATAAAATAAAAAGGAATTATTTTTTTTATATTTTTATAGTCAATAAATGTTAATACTAATGGTAAAGTTATTACAATTTCTTTACACCTTATTCCTGCTAAAAAAGATATTATAGCCAAGATATAATATCTTTTTTTATCTGTTTCTCTATTTTTCAAATATAGGTATAATGTCAAAAAATAAAATAGTCCAGATAACAAAACCATTCTCTGAACTATTAAATTTAACGCTTGTGTTTGAATTGGATTAACTAAAAAAATTAATGCTGCAAAAAAAGATGCTTTCTCTTTTTTAGTAAATATTTCTAAAAATTTATAAACAGTAAATGCAGTTAAAATATGTATTATTATATTAAATATATGATAGCCTATTGGATTCTCTCTACCTATTAAATAATTTATTGCAAATGTAAAATATGCAAGCCTTCTATTGCTACTATATTGCAAAAATACATCTTTTAATGCAGAAAAAATATCTCTTATTTGAGGGTCATATTTTAATGAAACAGAGTCAAATACAAATCCTACTTTTAATGTATTCATATATAATATAAATCCTAAAACTGAAAAAAGCAAAAATATCAGTAAATTTTTATTTTTAGCCATTTATAACTCCTCTTTATAGTTCATAATTGTTCCCAAATAACATTTAAATACAAAAATAGCATAGCTTATTTTCTGAATAAATTTATACTTTACTATTAAAATATAAATCCCATTTTCAAGCCATTCCTAAACAATTGAATCTCCATCTACAAATTTTTCATCATATTTTAAATTACTTATTTTCATTATTGTCGGTAATATATCCACAACCTTTATTTCTTTTTCAGATGTATTTATGCAATTACTAAAGAATATGCCGTAACTACCTTCATATTCAGGAAATGTACCATGTAACCCTTTTATTGTTGACCTTACAGGTGAAAAATAATCAGGAAATTGTCGGATTCCACCTTCTACTACTCCTATTATCTCTCCAAATTTCTCTTTTTCTTTAAAATTAATTTTATATTTATCCAAAAGGGTATCATTTAAATATCTAACACCTTCTGTATTATTTAAAACTTCTATTATTTTATCTTTAACTCCATTATCTTTAGTCCAAAATCTAGCAAATGTTGTATCAAAAAAAGCTATAAAATCTCTTGGTTGCTCTAATCCTGCTTTTTTTAGTGGAGTCTGTATATCTACAAATTTTTCAACATTATACATACCGTGATCTGAAAATATAAATAAATTTACATCTTTAAACTTTTCCAAAGCTTCCTTATAAAGAGATTTTACTTTTTTGTCTATTTTACTCATTAATTCCTTTATCTCTTTTGAATTAGCTCCATATTTATGTCCATATCCATCAGGCTCATAAATATAAAAGCTATCTACAGTTTTATCACTTATTTTTAGTTCTTCCAAACTTGTTACATTTTCAAAATAAGTATTTTTAGTTGTAGCATAACTTTCATATGAGACACTATTTTCATCTAAATAATCATATAATGTCTTTAATTTATTTCCTTTATTCCCCATATTAAAATATGGCAATATATCTAATGGAATTGAAGGTGGAACTTTTATAACTGTTTCTCTAAAAAATTTAGGTAAAAACTTTTTATATTTTTTAGGCGTATAATAATATGGTACTTTCATAAATGCAATTGCATATTTTCTCAAGAAGTCAGTTGGAATTAATTTTAAAAATTTAGTCCATTTAAAAATAGAATTTTCTTCATCTTTATAAAATACAACAAATTTCCCTGTTTTATCTTGATAGCATCCTGTATAAATAGAAGGATGTATTCCAGAACTATATCCTAAAAGAGTATGTAATTTCAAAAAAGTATTTTTTTCTTTCAGCTCATATAAAAATGGAGTATACTCTTTTGAAATATAATCAGGTCTTACTGCATCAATCATTATAATTAAAGTTTTTTTCATATTTGCCCCCAATTCATCTTCTAAAGAACGTTTAAAAAATAAGTTTCTCATTTTTTGTTATAAAAACGCTTAAACCATTGCGTATTTTAAAACAAAATCGGAAGGTTATTTTTAAGCCATTCCTAAATTATTACTTTTTTTCTATTTATTTTTTCCGTCTCTCTTTTCTTAATTTCATAGTAGAGTTTAAAAAGTAATGTTCAAAAAAAATCTTTCTCTAATTTGCATTTTTCAATTCTAAAATATCCTCTTTAGTTAATCCTGTGATTTTAGATATTATTTCTATATCCAGTCCATTTTTTAATGACTCTATTGCAATTTTTTCTATTCCTTCTTTTATTCCTTCTTTTATTCCTTCTTTTATTCCTTCTTTTATTCCTTCTTTTATTCCTTTTTCCCTTCCCTCTTTCCTTCCTTCTTCCAACCCTTTTTCTATTGCCGTTCTCATTTCCTCATTTCTGTCCATTCTTAATTTTCTCTCTGCTTCATAAACTTCTCTCTCTTGGTCATCTAAATACATTATCTCTAGTTTTTCTACTGCTTTTTTTATCTCTGCTTCTTTTATTGCTTCTGGCATATTATTTTTACTCATTTCATAGGCTTTATTTAGAAAAGTTATCCATCTATCTAATAAAGTTTTTAACTCTTCATAACCTTTTTTAAATTTCCTCATCTCTATAAAATATAATTCTTCATAGTCTAAATCTTCATATACCTCTTCTGTTTCAAAATCTTTTAATACTATTCTTCTTAAATATCTATCATCATCAAAATAATTAAAATCTAATAGATGTATCCCTATTGTCTTTTTTAATTCTCTATAATCTGATGCTTTTTCTATCTGTCCGCTATATACTTTACTCCAATAATATAATGCTCTTTTCCCATAAAATCCCTGCTCCGAAATTTGCATCTCTATATCATACCATATTCCATTTTCATCTACTGCTTTTATATCTAATATACTACTTTTTCCTGATAAATAGCTTGATAGGTTATATGGATTTTTTATTGTTAAATCTTTTATCTTTGTTTCATTTTCTAATACTGCATTTATAAACGATAACAATATATCTTCATTCTCTTCACTTCCAAATAATTTCCTAAAAACCAAATCAATTTTCGGATTATATCTACACATATTACCACCCCTTTTAATTTTTTCACATTCACAATAATATGATTAGACCCCCAAAAGGTAGTTTTCTAAAATCATACCACTACATATAGTTTCGTAAAAGCTTTCGAACACTATATGTAGTGGTATGAAGAAAACTAAATACCTTTTTGTGGGTCAATCATAATATTATAACATATTTATTTTTTTTAGTGTAGTATATTTCGAATATAGGTGATATCTTGAAAGGGCAAGGAACTAAGTTCCTTACCCTCTTAAGATATCCTTGCACTAATTTTCATCTTTTCATTTAAAAACCTCTCCAGCCTCTTTATACCACAAAATCAAATCTAAATACTCCATAGGAACTCCTATCTCTTTAGAAAACTTAACCATCTTCTCTTCAATATCCAAATATATTTTTTTAGTCATACTTTTTGGAACTTCATCGATTACTCCAGATAAATTTAAATTTTTCAAAATATGCCTATCTAAAATTGCTAAATTCTCCACAAATCCAACATTTCTCAGAAAATGCCCAGCTTCTTTATATCCTATCCCTTTAATATTTTTTACAATCCATTCCCTTTTTTCATAATCATTACCTAAATTTAATAAAAACTGTTTTATTTTAAATTCCCCTTTTTTCAAAAATTGCTCTCTTGCTAATACCAAGTATTCTGATTTACGATTCCTAAATCTTACTACATTTAAATATTCATTAATCTCTTCAGCTGTCCCATTAAAAAGTATGTCATTGCCTACCATTTTTTCTATTGCACTCCAGGCACTTCTAGCTTTTGATTGAGGTGTCAATACACAAAATGCAAGCTCTATAAAAATATCTTTATCTGTTCCAAATTTCCATTTATTTTTAAAATCCTCTATTCTATTAATAAATATATCATGTTCATCTTTATAAATCTTTAATATTGTATCCCTCATATTTTACTCCCATTTCTTTTCTTTAAACATTCTTCACATATTCCTTTGAAATATATATGCTCTTCATCAATTTGAAATTTTTTTAACCCTTCTCCAAAACTTTCTGGAACTTCTATATTTACATCATATACTTGCCCACACTCTGTACATTTAAAATGCCCATGCAAAGATATATCTGCATCATATCTAGTCTCATTTTCTTCTATTGTAATAATAATCGCTATTTTTTTATCTACAAATAATTTTAATGTATTATAAACTGTAGTTTTAGAAAGCGTTGGTATCTCTTCAACCAATTCTTTATAAATTTGATCCACTGTAGGATGATTCTTTTTTGTTATTAAATAATTAAATATTTTCATTCTCTGATAAGATGGCTTTATATCGTGACTTTTTAGATATTCGCTAACGTCTTTTATAATCATACCCATTTTTTTCACCTTCTTTCTTTTTATTTTATTTCTTTGTTATTTTAACATAGGAACGGCTTAAAAATAACCTTCCGATTTTGTTATAAAATACGCAATGATTTAGGAACGCTTTAAAAACAACCTTATCTTTTTGTTTCAAAATACGCAACGATTCAAGCGTTTTTATAACAAAATATAAAAAAATACTTTTTAAATGTTCTTTAAGCGTTTTTATGACAAAATATAAGAAACTTATTTTTTAAACGTTCCATACCCTAAATTATATTAGGGCGTTATAAATAACGCCCCTACAAAATTATTAATTCATTTTCTCATTTTGTCTTCTATATTTCATCTGTCTCCATTCACACTTATCCCATGGTTAAAACATTATTTTATCTTTTATCTTTTTCCTATTCTATTTATTCCCAAAATATCTTTTTAATAATCCTGCAAAAGCTGATCCATGTCTAGCCTCATCTTTACACATTTCATGAACAGTATCGTGTATTGCATCATATCCTAATTCTTTTGCTCTTTTCGCCAATTTTAATTTACCTTCTGTTGCTCCATATTCAGCTTCTACTCTTTTTTGAAGATTTAATTTAGTATCAGCATCTACTACTTCTCCTAATAATTCTGCAAATTTTGATGCATGTTCTGCTTCTTCAAATGCTATTCTTTTGTAAGCTTCTGCAACTTCAGGATACCCTTCTCTATCTGCTTGTCTACTCATTGCAAGATACATTCCTACTTCTGTACATTCTCCAGTAAAATTAGCTCTTAATTCTTTTACTACATCTTCATCCAATCCTTTTGCTACTCCTATTCTGTGTTCATCAGCCCAATTTATATTGTCTGCTGAAAATTCTAATTTTTTAAACTTTGATTTTGGAGCATCACATACAGGACACTTTTCTGGTGCTTCCTCTCCTTCATATACAAACCCACATACTTGACATACCCATTTCATAAAATAATACCTCCTCTTTTTTTTATAAATTCTGATTATATTTTTATTTTACTGAGTAAAAACACCTTTTAGGAGAAAAAATCTTTTCCTCTTTTTTTAATTTTTTTATAGCTTTATCTACCTCTTTTTTATCTATTCCTGTTTTTTCTGCAATCTCTCCGCCTTTTAAAGGCTCTTCTGATTCATCTAACGTTTTTAAAACTAATTCCACAATATCCATAAGATTAAAACTCCCTTCTAATGTTTTAAATACTTTTTATAAAAATGTAATCTTTACAAATTTATTATACTTCTTTTATTGGGGTTTGTCAATAGTTTATTTTTATAACTTTGAACCAAAGAACGTTTAAAAAATAAGTTTTTTATATTTTGTTATAAAAACGCTTAAATTATTGCATATTTTAAAACAAAATGGGAATGTTATTTTTAAGCCATTCCCAAATAAAAAAAGTTGTTTTCTTAATATTTTAAACTCATCTTAATTTTTATATCTATTTCTCATTTTTTAATTTTAAAATTTTTTCTTCACTTATTCCAATTTTTTCTGAAATTGTTTTTATATCTAAAACATCCAATAAACTCCTTGCTATTTCGAGTTTTCCTGCTTCTATTCCTGCTTCTATTCCTTTTTCTATTACGGACTTAAGTCCTTCCTCAACTCCTTTGACAAATCCTCTTTTCTCAGCAGCTTTTTTTGCAGCTTCTTCATCTCTTATCCATTTTAACCTTGCTTCATAACTCTCTCGCTCTTCATAAGTTAATAACGTATCATCCAATAATTCTACCGCTTTTTTTATTCTTTCTACTACTTCTACTTTTTTTACTTGCTCTTTTTTTGATACTACTAAATTTGTTAAGTCTATTAATAGTTTTTTATTTGATTCTGTCCAAAATGATTTTTTAAACGCAAAATCTATTCTTGAATTTATTCTACACATTAATTTTCCTCCTGCTTTGTTTTTAAGAACGTTTAAATCATTGCGTATTTTAAAACAAAATGGAAATGTTATTTTTAAGCCGTTCCTTAATAATAATTTATTCTTAAAATAGTTATAACTTATCCTACTCCCCTACATCTATTTATTGATTTTCCAAGTTTCTAGTGCTAAATAGAGCATCACAGCATTTTCAAACTTCATTGGATTTGAGCCAGTTATTTTTTCTATCTCTTTTAACATTTTACGAATTTTACTTCTATGAATATCTAGTTCTTTTTCAACTTTTGATAATACCATATTATTTTTATAAACAGTTTCTAAAATTCGTATTATATCTACATGATTTTCTTCTCCGTATTCAATTATATTCTTTACATAGTTATTTATTTTAATTTTCCCTATCTTATCCACATTGTCTATTAACATATACATACCAACATTACTATATTCATATACCAATTCTGATTTTAAAAATTTTTTTCCAAGCTTCATATATCTTTCACTGTCATTATATGAGTATCCCATTGCTTCCAATCCAGGCATATCATAAGTATCCCCTATTGCAATTTTGTACTCAAAATTTAAATTTGAAAATATTTCTATAAACGGATTTATTATTTTTTTCTTTATAATATTTTTATCTGCAATTGTAGTACATAATAAAAATTTATTATTACCCACATAAGAAAGTATATCCTCTTTTTTTAATACATTTTTTACTGCCATATATAATCTTTTTTTGAATTTCTGAATTATCATATCTTTTTTATTTTTTAACATAGCATACATATCTTCTATTTCTATTAAAACTGCTACTCTTTTTACATAAAAATCCAATCCTAAAATCTCACTTCTATTCAATATTAAATCAATATTTTCAAATTTAAATTTTATAACATCATTCACAAAATTTTCTATTGCATACTCTTTCAATTGCTCATCATAAATCTCTTTTAAATACTTAAACATTTTTTTCTTTAATTTATCATTTGAGTTCAACCTAAAATAGGTCCCCTCCATTTCTATCAAACTATTTTCTTCTTTTTCTTCTTTTTCTGATTCTTCTACTACTTCCAGCTCACTTCCAAATATCTTTTTGAGCTCTTCTATCATAATAAAGCACCTCCTAAAATATAATGTATTTTCAAATATTATCTAAAGAACATTTAAAAAATCAGTTTTTTATTTTTTGTTATAAAAACGCTTAAACAGTTGCATACGTTGGGCGTGGCTTTCATAAAAGAACCTTGAGCCTTTTAAAACAAAATTGGAAAGTTATTTTTAAGTTATTCCTTAATTAAATTATACCTCAAAAAAACTATTATGCAAAATTTTTATTTGTAATCTGGCAAAAAATATTTTTTTCCTGTCTTAGGATGAGTTAAAATTTCAAAATTAATCTTATACACTTTTTTTATCAATTCTTTTGTTATAACTTCATCTATATCTCCATATTTTTCAACTATTCCATTATTTAACATAACAATTTTATCACTATATTCTATTGCCATATTCAAATCATGCAACACAGCCACAATTGTAATAGATTTATCTTTTTTCACTTTATTTAATATTTTTAATATTTCAATTTGATAATGAATATCTAAATGAGAAATTGGTTCATCCAAAAATATAACTTTACTCTCTTGTGCCAAAACTCTTGCTATTATTACTCTTTGTAACTCTCCACCACTTAATTCTGTTATATATTTATCTCTAAATTCCCACACTCCTGTTAATTTCATAACATCTTCTACTATTTTTTTATCATCAATAGATTCTTCTTGAAATCTTTTTAAATAAGGGTTTCTCCCAAACATAACTACATCTTCTACTGAAAAAAAAATATTTTGTTCTCCAAATTGTGGTACATATGATGCCATTTTTGCAAATTCAATATTGCTATAGCTTAACAGGTCTTTATTTAGATATAATATTTCATTTTTTTTTACATTTAATATTTTTAAAAATTTCTTTAATAATGTAGTTTTTCCAGAACCATTAGGCCCTATTATAGATATAAAATTTCCTTCTTTTATATCTAGGTTTATATTTTTTAATATTTCTGTATCTCCATATTTAAAATTTATATTATTCCCTTCTATAATACTCTCTTTTCTATTTTTTTCTTTTTTAATATTATTTTTTATATTATTTTTCATTAAAATACCTTCTTTTTATTTTTATATAACAAATATAGAAAATAAGGAACGCCTAATATAGAAGTTATTACACCAACTGGTATTTCTGAAGGCATTGCTAATACTCGTGCTATAATATCACATCCAATTGCAAAAATTCCACCAAATAAAAATGAAAATATAAGGCTATTTTTATAATTTTGTCCAATTAAAATTCTAACTATGTGTGGTACAATAAGCCCAATAAATCCTATTATTCCTGTAATTGAAACTATTGCTGAAACTACTATTGCCGATGAAAATAGAAATATCTTTTTTACAAATTCCACATTAACACCAATTGTTTTAGCTTCTTCTTCTCCTAATTGTAATATATTTAGATCTCTCGTAAAATATATTGCTAATAACAGAAACAGTAATAATATAATTCCTAAAAAAATAATTTGTTCCCAATATACAGTAGCAAAACTTCCCATTGTCCAATATATAATATCTGCTATTTTACTTCTATTAAAAATCATTATTAATGATATTACAGATGAGAGGAAAAAACTAACTGCAACCCCAGCCAATAAAATAGCAATAGGTGGCAAAAAACTACCAACTTTTGCTATTTTATAAACTATTACTATTGTTAATATTGCTCCTAAAAATGAAATCATATTTATTATACCCATACTCTTAAAAAAAACTATTCCTAGCACTGCTCCCAATGCTGCTCCTGCAGATACTCCTAATGTATATGGCTCTGCCATTGGATTTTTTAATATTCCTTGATAGATACTTCCAACTATTGCTAATCCGCCGCCAGCTAATAAAGCTAAAACTGTACGAGGCAATCTCAATTTAAATATTATAATTTCATATGCTTTTTTAGCATTGTTATTTCCTAAAATAACATTAAAAACATCATTTAATGGTATTGTCACACTTCCAAATATTATAGATAAAATAAAAAATAAAATCAATAATATTATTGTAACAAAAAACAAAACTTCTCTATTTTTCATTTTATAACTCCTGTATGAAATATTTTTGCTAATTGATAAATTCCATCTGCTAATCTTGCAGATTGTCTATTTAATAAATTATCATCTATTTCAAATATTTTATTATTTTTTACTGCTGATAACTCTTTATAGCCCTCTAATTTTTTAAAATCTTCTTTTGCATTATAATATTTTGATACAACTATTATTTCTGGATCTTTTTCTATTAATTTTTCTAAACTATATTTCCAACCTTTTATTTTAACAATATTTTCTCCTCCTGCAAGAGTTATCATTTTATCTATATATGTTCCTGCCCCTGCTGAATAATCTCCATATTTACCATATCCCACCACATAATAAACTGTTGGTTTTTTTAAATTCTTTACTTTTTCAGAAATTTTTGAAATTTTACTTTTCATATTATTTATTATCTTTTCTGATAATTTATCTTTATTTAAAACTTCTCCTAACTCTCTTATCATTTTATAAGCCCCATTTATAGATGAGTCATTATAAAAAGTCACAACTGTTATTCCCACTGACTCTAATTTATCTACAAATTTTTTCTGAACATGAACTGATGCTAATACTACGTCTGGATTAATCTCAATTATTTTTTCTAAATTTGGATTTAATAAATCTCCAACTGCTTCTATTTTTTTTACCTCTTTTGGATAATCTCCATATATTGTTCTTCCTACTAATTTCTCACCGGATTTTAATGCAAATATTGTTTCTGTAATAGCTGGACTTAATGACACTATTCTATTTGGCTCTTTATTTATAGTAATATCTCTTCCATAAGAATCATGTATTTTTATTGGATAATTGCTTCCAAATGTTAGCATTACTATGAATAACATAAATATTAATATAATTTTTTTCATTACTTCCTCCATTAAAATTTCGAATTCTCATTTTATATAAATCAATCCCTCATCTAAAAAACTATATTTCGCTTTTGGCAAATTATGAGGACAAGGGCGAACACATAGATTCGCCCTACACAAATCACAATTAAAACTTATATCTTACACCTAAATCAAAATTCCTTTCCGCTGATGGATAGTATGCCATTTTATCAGTTGCTCCATAAAGATATGGGCTATATACTATTGTGCTTGAATATTTTTCATTTAAAATATTTTTTATTCCACCAAATATTTCTATATTATTTATTTTATAACTAGAATTAATATCCAATGTTTTATAACTTTTTACTTTATCGCCTTTATTCTCCAAATCATTTATTGCATATCTTTTCCCAATATAATTTAAATTTCCTCTGATTTTTAAATTTTCAACTGGATTTATAGTTAATATTAAATTAAATTTATGCTGTGGAACTCCTGGCACTTCTTTACCTTTATATGCTCCATCTGTAATTTCACTTTTTATATATGAATAACCCTCTTTTAATGTAAATATAGAAAAATCTTCTTCTAATATTATATCTGCTCCAGTTCTCAAAGTTTTTCCAGACATATTTTCATTTTTATAGCTAGAACTATTATAATATATTTCATCCTTCATTTCTGTTTTATATGCATTTATATCTACATATAATATATCCACAATAAAATCTGTTACTCCTAATTGTAAATTATTGCCAGATTGAGGTTTCAAATCTTTCATATATTTCCCAAAAGTAAGATATTCATCTGTTAATGGTGTCCTGTAATTTGTGTTATACTCTAAATATAATTTTCCAGTAGGTCTATAATTAAAATTCATCCCTGCTGTATATAAAGTTTTATAATACGCTTTTTCATCTGCTTTTTTACTATCGTTATAATATTTTAGACTGTTTTTTTCTCTTCTTAACCCACCTTCAATTTTTAATAAATCTGTTAATTTTAAATCATTTAAAATATAAGCTCCTATTTTTTCTTTATTAACTTTGTTTAAATCTGCTCTGTTTTCTCCAAATTTATAATCCACACCATAAGAACTTTTAAGGTTACCTATAATATATCTAAATTTTAAATTATCTGCTATTTCTTTAGAATCTGTTGTTGATTTTGGAGTTCCCCAACTAATCATATCTGTTATCAATTTTTTTTCTACATATTTAGAATTATTTTCAAATTTAATATTGCCTATTTCAAATTTTTCCCATAATCCATATTCTTTTGTTTTAGTTGCTCCATTATCTTTATTTTCAGTTCTTCCAACTGGACTTCCTGAATAATCCGTATATAGAGCATCTGCTCTATCTTTTTCCATTTCATCCTTTGTAAGAGAACCTGGCATTCCATAACTATCTTTATAATTTTTATAACTCATCCCTATTTTATCCATTATAGATAAATTTAATTTAAAATTCTCCATATTAAATTTAGAGTTTTTTCTATATCCATCCAAATCTTTTTTATTATATCCTAAATTAATCGACATAATCTCATTTTTATATCCAATTTTACCAGAATATTTTTTTGCATTATAACTTCCCACATTTAATCCTATATCTCCACTTACACCATTTTTTTTACTTTTTTTTGTAATTATATTTATTACTCCTGATACAGCTTGGTCTCCATAAAGTACCCCACCACTTCCAGGTAACACTTCTATTCTTTCTACGTTATCTAATAAAACGCTATTTATATCTGCTCCAGACATATCTATAGAATTTATACTAATTCCATCAACTAATATTAATAAATTCTTTTTTGCATTATCTCCTTGACCATGCAAATCAACTGTAACTGTTTTCCCACTACCTGTATAATCTGAAATAACAATTCCACTTATATCTTTTAAAACTTCTGATACTGTAGATGCTCCGCTTTCTTTTATTTCTGATTCTGTAATGATTTTAATATCTTTAGAACTATTTGATATAGTATTCTCAAATCTTTCACCAGTTACTGCAATATCACTTAATTTATACTCTTCAGCAAACACCATAATACTTAAAATAACAAAAACTAATAGTACTCTCTTCAATTTAAAATTCCTCCTCAATTTTTATATAATCTTAGTTTCAGATGAACATTTTAAAAATAATATTATTATATTCTAAAATAGAATACATAAATTACTTTTAAACTACTCTTAAAAAAAATCATATAGTTATTAAGGAGGAATATTTCTTTTAGTCATATATATGACCTCCCCTCCGAAGGATTCCTGTGGAACAGCTTAAAAATTACATTTTCAAACTATCCCTATCTTTTTATCAGGTAAGTCTCCTGGCTTAGCTTCATTCTACTAACCTCCTTCCCGGATTTTATCCAGTGGTATTAGGCTTTCGTCTGCTTTACAGTAGCGGGGGCTGCTTTGGATTTACACCAAATTCCTCGTTATGCTTATTATTAGGAATGACTTAAAAACAACATTATCATTTTGTTTATAAAACAAGCACTGTTTCTAGCTTTCTTATAAACAGATATTAAAACATTATTTTTTAAACATTCCTTAGCACCTGATAACTTATTATATCATAATATAAAAAAAGAATCTATGGATTAGTATTGTAAAAAAAAAATAAAGTCACATAAAAGTGACTTTACTTTGCTTTTCTTAATATTTCTTCTTCTTCATTATATTTTATTTTACCATCTGCTATTATTTCTCCACCATCATCTAAATTAATACTTCTGTTTTGTCTTATCTTTGCTGGAACTATAGAAAAGACTCCATTACCTAATTTTTCAATTCTAGATCTTACTGCTAACGAAGCTCCACTTAAAAAATCTAAAGTTCTTTGCGCTTCCTCTTTTGAAAGAAAAGTTAAATTTAAATTTACTATTTTGTGGCCAACCACCTCTTCTGCAATATATCTTACCTCTTCAAATTTTTCAGGAGCAAAACTTGCATACTCTATTAAATCATAACTTTGAAAACGAGCTTGTGTCTTTGATTTTACATCTTTTATTGTTACTACTTTGTCTGAACGATTTTCTTTTTTTGCTACTACTTCTTCTTCAAACTCTTCCTCTTCAACAGGAAACCCTATCATATCTATTACCTTATTAAATATACCTTTCATATATTTCCCTCCTCTCTATAAAAATATTTTACTTCCAATTCTTATCATTGTAGCTCCCTCTTCAAGTGCTATTTTATAGTCATTTGTCATACCCATTGATAATTCTGTTAATCTTCCATTAAAATAGTTTTCGTTTAATTCTTCTTCCAATTCTCTCAACTCTCTAAAAACTTTTCTGACGATATTATTATCTTCGGCAAGTGGCGCCATTGTCATTAGCCCTTTTATATTTATATTTTTTAATTTTAAAAGTTCTGTCATATCATTTTCCAAATCTTCTCTATTATATCCAGATTTTGACTTTTCTCCTGAAATGTTTACTTCTAGCAATATATCAACAACTCTATCAATTTTTTCTGCTTTTTTATTTATCTCTTTTGCTAATCCTAAAGAATCCACTGAATGAATTAAAAATATATAATCTATTATATATTTTATCTTATTTTTCTGTAAATGTCCAATAAAATTCCAATTTATATCTTTTTCTTTTAAAATTTCTCTTTTTTCTCTTAATGCTTGAACCCTATTTTCTCCAGCATTTTTGATACCTGCCTCTAAAACTTCCTCTACTCCTTTATAATCTACATATTTAGTAGCTGCTATTATTTTTACTTTATCTGGATTTTTAGAATATTTCTTTATATCCTCTTTTATCAATTTTATATTTTCTGCCACACTCATTTTATAATTCCACCCTTTCAATAATATCGGAATAAAATATTTTTTTCTTTAGTTCTAAATATTTATCTATCTTTTTCTCTTTCTCACTAGAAAGAATATTACTTTGTTCTATTTTCATTATCTCATACTCTAAATGTTTTTCAAAAACTGATTCAAGAATTAATATGTTATATTTAGGTCTTATTTTATATTTTTTTATCATATTATTTATTATTATTTTTTCTTCTTCCGTAATACCATTAAATTCAAATAAAAAATTATACAATTTTTTATCCAATATTTTTCTTTTAAATTTAGAAATATTTACAATCATAAACCCCAACGAAAAAAATGCAACTATTATAAGTATAACTAATAAGGCATCTCTAAGTGCATTTGGGTTGGATTTTATTTGTATTCCTCTTAAAAAATCAAAAACATTATATTTCATTACAATCACAGCCCTTTTTCATAATATTCTCTTGCTAGAGTTTGTATCTCGCTGTTTTTATCTGTCAAATAAAATATTACTCCATTTTTATATTTTATTTTATATGAAGCTTTTAATACATTCTTTCTAATCAGGTCATCTTTATCTTTCATTAATGCATTCAACAAATATTGTTTCTCTGTTAATCCTAATTCTCCAATTACAAACACAGCACTTACTTTCATTAATTTATTTGGCATAGATGCCATTTTATCAATTTCATCTATAACTTCTTTTTTCCCTAATCTATATAAAGCCATAATTGCATTTGCTCTTATTCTGTTGTCTTTATCATTTAAAAATGGTACTAAAAGTTTTGCTCCTGCTTTTTTATTTAAATTCCCAAAAACTTCTATTGTATTTGCTCTTACTCTTTTGTCTGGATCATTTAATAATTTTAATAATCCTTTTAACAAATCTATATCCGATATATTCACTATTATATTTACAACAGATGCCCTTATTGTTTTATCTGGATCAACTAATGCTTTCTCTAAAATTTTTTTAAATTTATTTTTATTTGGCATATATCTCAATATTTCTATAACTCTTTTTCTAGCTTCTGGATCAATACTTTGTATTTCATTAGATAATATATCTTCTGTCTCTTCTTCTACTTTTCCAAACATTTTAACAACTTTTTTCTTTGTATCTTCATCTAAAATTAAAAAATTATCTATATATTTTTTAAGGCTTTCATGAGCTATTATCTTACTAGCTTTCTCCATAACACGTTTATTTGGATGATCCATTGATTCTAAAATTATTTTTTTAGCAGATACTGTGTTTATTTTTGCAATTGCTTCTATAGCACATAATTGTACACTATCTTTCGGATCAGATAACATCTCTTTAAAATCTTCTAAATATTTTTCATTTTTTTCTTCACCTAATATTTTTATTACGCTTTCCCTTATTTCAGAATCAGTATCTTTTAATAATCCAATTATAATTTTATAAATACTCTCATCACCAATAATACCTATTATTTCAACCGCAACTTTTCGTTCATAGCTATTTTCTGATTTTATTTTTTTAATTATTTTTTCTAATAGCTTATTTTTTCTTAAAAAATCTGATAAACTTCTCTTTTCTTCTTCAGATAAATATTGTATATTTTTTATGACATATTCTCCTATCAATCTCAAAACTTCTTCTTCAACTTCTGATTTCACTTGATAATAAGATAATAATTTCAATCCATTACTTTTTACTTCCAATTTTTTTGATTCTAACATCTCAATTATTAAATAAATTTTTTCTGGAATTTTTATATCTTTAATCAAATTAAAATAATCATTTTTTACCATCCATCTATTTTCTAAATCTTCTCTTATTATTTTACTCCCTGCTTCTTTAAATTTAAGAAGTATTTTTATAATATATACTGCATTTTTTATATCTGTTTTGCCTAACTCTTTTTTCAAAAGAATTAATATTTTGCTCTCATCTTCATTGCTATCTTCTATACTTATTTTTTCCATAAAAGCCATAATTCCTTGCTGTGCTTTTAATTTTACTTCTTCAGAATCATCCCCACTTAATATAACTAAATATTTCAGCACCTCAAAACTTCTCAATTTTTCTAATAGTTCTAATATATTTAATTTCATTCTAGGCATTGGAAGCTGCATATGTTTATCTAAATATTGCAACACAACGTCTCCTTTTTTTGCAAGTAAAAATATTACCTCTTTAACTACTCTTCTATCACTATCGTCTAATAAAGTTACTAATAATTTTAAACTATTTTCATCATTATAAATGCTAATATTTTGTGCAACTGTTTTTCTCACTTCCCATTCTCTATCTTTTAATATTTCCATATAAAACTCTATAAAAATTAATGTTTTAACAGAAGATAATTTTTTCAAAAAAGCAATCCTTACATTTTTATCTGGATGTTTCAAAAATAAAGTTATATTTTTATACCAATCTGTATTTTTAAAACTACTTTTTATTCTTTCTAAAAAACTATCAATTTTCAAACTGTTCTCTAAAAAAAAATAACTTAATTTTTCATTATTATGTAATATCTCTATAATTTCATTTTGAATTTTTTTATTATTATATACTTTATCCAAAACTTTATTTAATTTAACTATATCTTTTGTTTTGTAGATATTCATTATTATAGATTTTAAATTATTTCCACTCATTTATTTCATCCCCTATTTTATAAACTCTACAAAAACATCATTTGCTAAAAATAGACCTTTTTTTGTCAAAAAATATCTATTTTTTATCCTATTTAATAAATGCCTCTTTATTAATTTTTCGGCTATTTCAACATATTCTGAATTTAATATTTCTACTCCTTCTCTTACGAGTCTTAGCCCTAAAATATATTTATACTCTTCTATATGTCTATCATTTAGTTTTTCTACTTCTTTAATTGGAAATTTTTTATTATCTATTTTCTCAAAATATTTTTCAAAAGTTATCTCATTTTTATATCTTTTATTTTGTATATATCCTGAAGCTCCTAATCCTGCTCCAACATAATGTTGATTTCTCCAATATTTAAGATTATGTTTCGATTCATAATTTGTTTTTGAAAAGTTAGATATCTCATATTGATTATACCCTATATTTTCTAAATATTCAATAATATATTTATACATCTCCGCTTCTAAATCTTCTCCAACTAAATTTAATTCTCCTGATTTCTTCATTTCCCAAAATTTTGTATTTTCTTCTAAAATCAAAGAATATATAGAGATATGTTGGGGAGATAATTCCTCTAAAACATTTAAATCTTTTTTTAATGTTTTTAATGTTTGTCCTGGAACAGCAAACATTAAATCTAAATTAATATTATCAAAGCCTGCTTTTCTAGCATCTTTATAAGTTTTTATAGCAATTTCGCTATTATGGATTCTTCCCAAAATTTTTAACGTCTCATTATTAAAGCTTTGGCATCCAATGCTAACTCTATTAATACCTAAATTTTTTAATTCTTTTAATTTCTCATAATCAACTGTTTTAGGGTTAATTTCAAAAGTTATTTCAGCATTTTTTGCAATATTTATGCTATTCAATATTTCTTTTACTTCCTCTATTTTTAATAATGATGGCGTTCCACCACCAATATAAACTGTATCATATACATAATTAGAATATAACTTTAATTCCTTTATTAAATATTTTATATATAGATCTCTATTTTTATTATTACTAAATGAAACAAAATCACAATAATTACATTTCTTTACGCAAAATGGTATATGAATATAAATTGCATCAATCATAAAATTCTCCTTAAATTATGTTAAAAATTTTCACTTTAAAAAATCGTATTCTAAAAAAACAACATAGCTTATTTTCTAATAAACTTGTACTTCCCTGTTATATAAAAAAGTAGAGAGAAACTCTCTCTACTTTTTCTAATAATTTTGTTGCGGGGAAGATAGCTTGATATAAAATTTATCGTCCTCTTTATAAAAAACCTTAACACATTTTTTTATTTTTCTTTAAAACTTTTTATTTTTATTTTATTTCCATATCTCTCTTTTTCCACTTCCATAACTCTTTCTCTATTTCCTGATTTTGATTTTATTTCAAACTCCTTTTTTTTAGCATAATAATTAACATAAAATGGCTTAGTCTCATTAAAAGCATTATCTTCTAACTGACACCAAATAGTATAAATTCCTTCTTTTGATGCTGTTTTATATTCAAAACTATCTTCATAACTAATCCAAGATTTATATTTTAATGTATCTTTTTCATTTGATATTTTATATCTAAATATCCCTGATAAATTATCATTCGCTTCTATCTTTACTTTTATATTACTTCCAACAGTGTATTTCTCTCCGTCAGGTAAAATAAGCTGTCCAACTGGTGGAGTTCTATCTATTCCAAATTTTATAACTTTTTCTGAAAAATTATCATTTAAATCATATGCTTTAATTTTAAAAATAAATTTTCCTTCTGCATCTATAGTTACAAATAGTTTCTTCTTATTCTCTTTCCAGTTTGCCATTCCAGCTCTATAAAGCAATTTATTATTTTCTGCATTTTCTATTGAAATTTGATATTTTTTTATTTTATTCTCTTTTAATAATGGTAAATCCTCTATTTTTTTTATCATAAATCCATTCTTAATCTGCTTAGAATATACAATTTCATCTGAATTCTCAATATTGTAATAGTAGTCCCAATAAGCATTTGGCTTTTGAGGAGAAATATTATCTATGATTTTTATTTTTTCTTCTAATATCTTCTCACTTTTATTCATATTATTATCCCAAATTTCTAATTTAACCTCTAACTCCGTTCCCTCAAAATCATAAAAACTTTTTAAATTATCCAAGATAACTTTATTATCAAACCTGAATTTTAGTTGAATTTTAGTTGATTTACTATTTGGGTTTTGTTGCATATACCCAATCTCTTTACCATTATAAAGAAACCATAATCTCACTCTATAAATCCCAGAAATATCTTCTATATTTAATAACAACTTTGGATATTTTCCTTCTTCCATATTTATTAAACTATCACTTAGTTTATATTCCAATTTTGGAGGTAATTTATCATCTTTTTTTCCCTCATATTTTTTTTCTTCTGTAAATATTTTTTTTAATTTTTCATACTCTTTTTTCTTATCTACTATTTTCTCTTTTGTTTTTTCTTTAATTTTTATATTTTGATTAATATTAGTTTTTACTCTCTTCTTATTTTTTAAATTTTTTATAAATCCAAAATATAAAAACAGACTGCCTATTCCTAATATTAATGTAATTATTAAAATATATTTTGTTCTTTTCATATTTTTTCTCCTGTTTTTTATTGTTATGTTAAAATAATAAAGTCAGAAGAAACTTAACCTCCTGACTTTAAGAATATTAAAAAAATAATATTATACTATCCATTCATAGAAAAATCTAGATATATCGCTTAATTACTAATTTAAAATAATTGTAGCGTTCAAACTAGGATAAACATGAATAATTAGCCACTAATGTACACAAATATATAATACTAATAAACCCCTTTATCATTAAAAAATTTACCATATCCCTTTTTATCAGTCCCAACAATATGCTCTACTAACCATTTATTTAAAAAATCCATTAAATCTTTAGATAACGTTAAATCTCCATTTTGAAATTGTTTATATGCCTCTTCAACTTTTGCCACAAATTGTCTATGTATTTTTTTATGAGCTTCTCTGTTTGGATAATCATATTTTTCAAAATATTCCTCTTCATGGCTAAAATGGGTAACTGTATAATCTGCTAACTCCTTCAAAATATCCCCCATAACGCTTTTACTTTTTCCTTCTAACATTGCATCATTCAAATCATTTATTAATCTAATTAAAACTTTATGTTCTTCATCAAATATTCTCACACCTGTTGATATTGCAGGAGTCCATTCCATAAATTTTTTCTTTTTATCTTCTTCAGTTATTTCTATTTTTATTTTTCCTATACTATTTTTTAAAGCAGTTGAAACTTCTGTCAAATTAGATGATAACAGCAAAATATCTTTTAAAGTAACTGCAATAATTTCTAGATCAGATGATTGATCTTGCGATAAATTACTTATGCTTTCACCATCATTTGCCACACTTTCTGTAGCTGCTGTAATCTCCTTTATAGAAGATGATTGATCTTGTATTGCTGTAGATATTTTACCTATTTCTCCATTAGTCATATTTGTTTTTTCAATAATATCATCTATTTTTTCTATTGTATTTTCAGAAAGTTCCATACCTTTTTTTACTTCTTCATATCCTAATTTTACAGCTTTTATAACTTCTGTTACTTCATTTTGAATAACTTTTATTAATCCATCAATTTTATTTGTAGCTTCTTTTGAGTTCTCTGCCAAATTTTTAACTTCTTCTGCAACTACTGCAAAACCTTTTCCTGCTTCTCCTGCCCTTGCTGCTTCTATTGCTGCATTTAATGCTAGTAGATTAGTTTGTTCTGAAATTTTCCCAATTAATCCTACTATATTTCCAATCTCTTCAGAAGATTCCCCAAGTTTTATAGATCTAGTTTCTATAGCCGATACTGTTTCTTCTATCTTTTTTATCTCATTTAGATTTTCTTTTACAGCTTCGCCGCCTATACTAGCTAACTTAGCTGTTTCATTTGAAATATCCAAAGTTTTTTCTGCATTACTTGCTACTAATTCAAAACTTTCTGATAATTCATTTACTGTAGCATAAATTTCTTCAGTAGAAGAATATTGATTTGTTACATTTTTCATAACATCTGCTGTTTTAGAAATAAGTTCTTTTATATTTTCTTTATTCCCGTTTTTTCCCTCCATTAAATTCTCTATATTATATGTCAAATCATAAGATGTGCTTTCTACTTTATCTCCAGTAACATTTATTCTCACTATTATTTGTTTAAATACTTTCATAAATTTATTAAATTCTAAAACTAATCCTCTTAACTTTCCTTTTATACTCTCATCTGCTAAATCTCCAAAGATATCTTTACCTAATAATAAATCTTCCAAATTTTCCTTCATGTGATTAATAGCTTTAGTTTCTTTTTTACTAATAAAAATCCACCCAACTATCAAAATTAAAATCTCCAATACTGTAATAACTAACCCTAAAATAATTCCTTTTCCAAATATAATTAAAAATATATTTGACAATAATACTACTCCCAACAATAACAAATTCATAACAATCCCTCCCTATTTTTTTATAATTATTCTAATTCTTATTCTAATGAACGTTTAAAAAATAGCTCTCTAATATTTTGTTATAAAACCGCTTAAATAATACTTAAATCATTGTGTATTTCAGAACAAAATAGGTGAATTATTTTTTAAGCTATTCTTAAATTAAGTATACCACATAAAATTCAATTTTCACAATTTTTTTTTTTACTTTTTTTAATTTTTTTTACTTATTTATCTCTATCATTTCCAAATTCAGTGGAGTTCCTCTTTTTATATCCACCACAACTTTTTTTCCTAATATATCTTTATAATATTTTGGAGCAATTCCATATCCAGGTCTTATACTCCTCACATTTTTTTCATTTAAAATCTCACCTTTTTTTATATCTTCCACAACAAATAAAGATCTCGCAAATACTCTACTATTTTTTTTCTTTTCTGTTAATTCATAATCAACTTTTCCAAGTGTCTTTTCTACATCTCTTACTCTATCCACCATCTCTTTAAATTCATCTGGTGTCATAGAAAAACTCGCATCAGGTCCGCCTATATTTCTATCTATTATAAAATGCTTTTCTATAACTTCTGCTCCAAGAGCTACTGCTGTTGTTGGAACTATACTCCCTATTGTATGGTCAGAAACCCCTATTTTCACATTAAATTTTTCTTTCATATCAATCATTGTTTTCAAATTTGCATCTTCTAATTTTGCTGGATATTGAGATGTACATTTCAATAAAGTTATATCACTATTCCCAACTCTTTTACAAGCTTCTATAGCATCTTTCATCTCTTCTAATGTTGCAATTCCTGTAGATATTATCATTGGTTTTCCTTTTGAAGCAGCATATTCTATTAATGGAATATCCGTTATTTCAAAAGATGCTATTTTGTATATTGGAGTATTTAACTTTTCTAATAAATCAACTGCTGAAAAATCAAAAGGGGTAGAAAATATTGTTATTCCTATCTCTTTTGCATAATCAAAAAGTTCTTTATGCCATTCCCAAGGAGTGTAAGCTTCTTGATATAATTTATACAAAGTAGTTCCATCCCAAATTGTTCCTTGTTTTATTTTAAAATATTCATTATCACAATCAATGGTAATAGTATCAGCTGTATACGTTTGTATTTTTATAGCATCCGCTCCAACTTCTTTTGCTTTTTTTATAGTTCTTTTTGCATTTTCTATTTTATGTCCATGATTTGCAGATAATTCTGCAATAATAAAACAACTTTTCATAATTAACCTCCTTTTTTGTATTCCTATTTTCTATATTTTCTTTATATATTTCGAAAATTCTTCTCCTTCTTTAAATAAATTAAATCCTAACCTCTTAAATAATTTTACCGAAGAAATATTATTTTTATTAATCACCGCTATAATATTTTTTATATCATCTCTTTCTTTTTTTACTTTTTTTATTACATCACCCAAAATATATTTTCCCATACCTTTACCTTTTATTTTTTCACTAAAACTAGCACTTATTACTGCTTCTTCTTTATCTATAATTTTATTTAATCTAACTTGTCCCAAAAAATCATTTTTACCACTCTCTATAACAAAAAAAATAGTGTTTTTATCATTTAATTGTTTATCAAACCAAATCAAATGTTCACTCCAAAGAATTTTATTTTTATTTAAAGAATATCGTCTGACATAATCTTTATTTGATAAATCATATATGTTTTTTTTATCTTTTTCTTCCAGTTTTCTAATTTTATAATCAATAAAAAAATTATTAATTATTCTATTAACACCTTTTCCATCTATAATTTTTGGAATTTTAAAATAGTATAATTTTAACTTTTCTATTGTAAATTCATCAAAACAATTTATTCCTAGTTTTGATAATCCTTTAATATTATTTTCTTGATTATCTGCCACTTTTATTGCAACAAAAGGAATTCCTATTCTTAATAATTCATAAATAGTCTGACCTGCTGCCGAAATTGCAAAATCACATTTTAACATTAAGTTTTTCATCTCTTCTGCATTTAAATTATAATAAAAATTTGTATTATTATCTGCTTCTTTTTTTATTTGAGCTATATTTTTATAACCTTTTCCTATTACTATATGTTTTTTTAGTTTTAAATCATTTTTAGCTAATAATTTTAGAATTTTAGGAGTAATATTTTTAATATCTGAGCCACCAAATGTAATTAAAATATCTTCTATTTTTTCTTTATTATCTTTATTATCTTTATTATCTTTATGGTTTTTCATAATAGGAATATTCAAAAATTCTTTTCTAAGTATTACATAATTAGCCCCCAACAAATATCTTATTCTTTCTTTTTCAGGATAATTTAATTCTTTTCCATAAATAGAAGGATTAACAACTATTCCTTTAGGATATTCTATTCTTTGATTATCATCAATATATAAAATTTTCCCCACTTTATTTGATATAAATTTATAAATTTCTTTGTCTGCCAAATATGAATCTATTATAACATAATCATTTTTATGTAACAAATTGGAAAGATAATTTTCATCTCTCCAATCTATTAATCTGATTTTTTTATTTTTAATTATATCTAAAACTTCTTCATCTCCATTTATAATAAATTCAACTTCATATCCTCTTTTTTCTATCTCTTCATAAAGAGCACTACATCTTGTTATATGCCCATACCCTATTTCAGTTCCACCTTCTGTAAATATATAAAATTTATTATCCATAATATTTCTCCTTTAGATAATTTTTAGCTCTATCTAAATCTTGATTATTAAGTAGTCTTATCGCTTCATCTATCTCTTCATTCAAATTTTTACAAACTTTTTTCTGCTCAATTTTATTATTTATATTATATAACCATTTTTTCTCATTAAATAATTTTATAATATCTTCTGCTCTAAAATATCTATTTTTCATATATAAAAAATCATATACTGCACATAATAATATATAATCTTCTTTAGTATCCAATGTTATTCTTATATTAGGAGCTCTTAATTCATCTTGAGCTTCCAAAATCCCTATTTTAAATTTTTCAGAATGACTCTTATAAATATATGGAGTTACATGCTCTATTTCAAATTTTTCTTTTGCATTATTATAAGCCTCTTCCAAAACTTTAAAATTAATTATTTCTGCATCCAAGCCATGAGGAAAACTTCTTTTTAACGCATTAGTTGTATAATCATTCTTCTCTTTTATATGTTTTTGTATTAATTCATCTATTATTTCCCAATCTATACAAGGACAATCGCTAGTTATTCGCACTATAATATCTAAATTACTTTTTTTTGCTGATAAATAGTATCTTGATAATACATTCTCTTCTAAGCCTCTATAAAAATCAACTTGCTCTCTGTTTGCAATTTTAATAATTTCATTATCATCTTCGTTTGTAGTTGTTGCTACTATTATTTTATCTATTTTTTTACTTTTTTTCACTCTTCTTATTACCTGCTCTAATACAGTTATTCCTGAATCAAAAGGCAGGAATTGTGCTACTTTCCCTGCCAATCTTGATGAGCTCATTCTAGCTTGAATTATGCATCCTATTTTCATAATTATCACACCTTAATATCCTATTTCAATTTCATCTAATGCTTTTTTTAAATCTTTTGCATCCAACCATTCACTATTATCTCCAGAGTTATATTCCCATCCTTGTTCTATTAATTTCCCGCCAGGTAAAAAATACTCTTCAAAATTCCACCATTCAAAATCAGGATAAATAATATAATAATCTCCATATTCATATGTCATTCTCGAATCATCACTTGTAATCATACGTTCATGTAATTTTTCCCCTGTTCTTATTCCTACCTCTTTAATTTTTCCACTAGGCAACATAGCTTTTACTAATTCTGTTATTTTAAAAGATTCATTTTTAAATACAAATGTTTCTCCGCCCTTAGATTCATCTAATGCTTTAAATACTAATTCAGAAGCCTTTTCAAGTGTCATCCAAAACCTTGTCATTCTAATATCAGTTACAGGCAATTCCGTTGCTCCATTATCAATTAATTTTTGAAAAAAAGGTATTACAGAGCCTCTACTTCCAGCCACATTTCCATATCTAACTACCGAAAAAACCGTTCCTTTTTCTCCTTTGTATGAATTTGCAGCTATAAACAGTTTATCAGATACTAATTTAGTTCCACCATACAAATTAATAGGATTTACAGCTTTATCTGTAGACAATGCAATAACTTTTTTCACACCACAATCAAGAGCAGCATCTATTATATTCATTGCTCCATTTATATTTGTTTTTATAGCTTCCTTCGGATTATATTCACACGCTGGTACTTGTTTCATTGCAGCAGCATGAATTACATAATCTATCCCTTTAAATGCTCTATATAATCTTTCTCTATCTCTTACATTTCCAATAAAAAATCTCAATTTTGAAAATTGTTTTTTAGTTAATTTTTTTTCAAACATTTGCCTTACCATAAATTGTTTATATTCATCTCTTGATAAAATAACAACTTTATCAGGATTATATTTATTAAATATAGCTTCTATAAATTTTTTCCCAAATGAGCCTGTTCCACCAGTTATTAATATTTTAGCATTATTTAACATTTCCATCATTCTCCTTTTTAATTTCTTAAATTTTAAATTTTAAATTTTCTTTATTTCTTTTATTATCGGCAAGTTATCAAAATTCCCTAAAATCTTTTATCTTTTATCTTTTATTTCTTGTTTTTATCTTTTAATTCCCCCGTGCATTTGCGTAAAGTTATAAATTTTCTTAATGGATTTGCCGTTAAGCAGCTGCCACTGTCTGAGCGCAGCGAGTTTGGCAGTTGTAGGCAAGTCCATTTAGAAAATTATAACTTGGAGCACTAGCACTTGATTTTTTGCTCCTTTTTTATCAAGAAAAAAGGAGTTCGCCCAAAGGCGAATAAAACAAAAACCACAAAAAAGATAAAACTAAAATAAAAGTTCTATCTTTTTTTAATTAAAATTAATTTTAAAAGTAAATTTTTAATATTTTGTTATAAAAATGCTTAAATCATTGCGTATTTTTCAACAAAATGAGAATATTATTTTTAAGCCGTTCCTATATTTTTATTCCTAATATTTTTTCAATAGCCTTATACAAATGTTCTTTCCCTACAGGCTTTGTTATACACAATTCCATACCAGCTTCTAATATTTTTTCTATTTCCTCTTCTCTTGCATATGCTGTAACAGCTATAATTGGTATTTTATTTAATTTAGAATCATTTTTTATTATTTTAGTAGCTTCATATCCATTCATTACCGGCATTTGTATGTCCATTAATATTAAGTCTATTTTCTCCATTTTCTCTAAAATTTCAATAGCAATTTTTCCATTAGTTGCTGTTATTGTTTTAAAATTTATTTTTTTCATTAAATACTCCAACAAATGAGCATTTATAACATTATCTTCTACTATAAGAACTATTTTTTCTTCCTTAATCTCCTCTAATTTCATTTTATCATTTTTTGTTTTATTATTTTTCATCACTGCATTCTCTTCATCTATATTTTTATCTAACTCATCACTAATATCCTCTATTTCATTATTCTTATTTAAAATTTCTAAAGGTAATATAAAAGTTATTTCTGTCCCTTTCCCCTTTTCGCTGTTTATAAATATTCTTCCGCCCATTAATTCTACTAATTTTTTCGAAATAGATAGTCCTAGTCCTGTACCTTTATACCTCTTATTATATGAAGAATCTCCTTGTGTAAAAGGTTCAAAAATTTTATCAATTTTGCTTTTTTCTATTCCTATTCCACTATCTTTTACTTTAATCTCTATTCCCATTTTATTATCTATAATATATTCTTTTTTTACTTTTATATTAATTACTCCATCATCTGTAAATTTTATAGAATTTCCTATTAAATTTGTTAATATTTGTCTTATTTTCCCTTCATCTGCCATTATCTGTTTTGGCAGTGCTTTATCAAAATCCAATAATAATTCCAACCCTTTTTTATTAGCATTTATCGATAAAAATTCTATAAGATTTTCAAAAAAACTCTTTATTTCAATTTCAGTTTTATTTATTTCTACTTTCCCAGCTTCCATCCTAGATATATCTAATATATCATTCACTATTTCCAATAAATTTTCAGCAGAATTTTTTCCCATTTTTACAAATTTCATCTGCTTCTCATCTAACTCTGTAATCTCTAAAATTTCTAACATACCTATAACTCCGCCTAATGGAGTTCTTAATTCATGGCTCATATTAGCTAAAAACAAGCTTTTAGCTTTATCTGCTTTTTTAGCTTCCTCTATTGCTTTTTTTAATTCTTCCTCTTTTTCTTTTCTTTCTGTCACATCTATTGCTATTCCTAATGAATAAACCTTTCCACTTATTTCAAATGGTATTTTTCTAACTTCTAACCACCTTTTATCTTGTTTTATAGTTGTAAAAGATTCTAAAGGAATATATTTTTCTATTTTAGTTTCTATAACTTCTATATCGCTTTTAAGATATTCTTCTGCTTCTTCCAAATTTAAATTATATTTTTCATATATATCTTCTATTTTAAAATTTTCTATTTTTTCTATTGGAATACCATAATAATCACTTAATGTTTTATTGGCAATTAAAAATTTACCCTCTTTATCTTTTGCAAAAATAAAAGCAGGTGCATTATCTATTATTTTTCTTATTAATATATATTGTTCTTTTATCTCATTTTCCATTTTTCTAATTTTTGTAATATCTCTTGTAATTGATACCATTGAAATAATTTCTCTATTTTCATTAAATATAGGATTTATCTTGCTTTCTACCCATATATACTCACCTTTTTTATTTCTCATTCTATATTCATAAATCATCTCTGAATCTTTATTTGTAGTATGTAGTTTTTTTGCCATTTTTTCTATATCATCTGGATGTATAAAACTATATGGATCCTTACCTATAAGTTCTTCTGCTCTATATCCTAATACCTTAAAAACAGAGTTAGATACTTTTGTAAATTTTCTATCTTTATCATGAAAACTTATTATATCTGTTGTTATATCCATTAAATATTCACATTCTTTTTTCGTATCATTCAATTTATACTCACCTCCATAATTTACCATAAATTAATATCAAAACTGCTACATCCATTTCTTAATTATACCATATCAAATCCCTAAAATAAAGAAAATGCAGAAATAATTTCCGCATTTTCTTTATTTTTATAACTATTTTCTATCTTTCTTAATTTCTTCAAATATTTCATCTAAATTTTCAACTACAGCATCTATATCTTTTTCTTCTATTATTAATGGTGGCAAAAATCTTAAAACTACTCCACCAGCACTTCCAATTAATATTTTTCTCTTTAACATTTTTTCTACTGTATCTTTTATTAAATCGCTTTCTATCTCTAGACCTATCATAAGCCCTTTTCCTCTAACTGATTTTACAAAATTATATTTTTTTACTAATTCATTTAATTTAAATCTAAAATATTCTCCTTTTTTTCTCACACCATATAGGAATTCTTTTTTAGAAATTTCCTCTACTACAGCTATACCTGATGCTGTCGCCATAAAATTTCCACCAAATGTAGAAGCATGATCTCCAGGCTCAAATATCGAAACTTCATCCGTTGCTAATAAAGCTCCTATTGGCAACCCATTTCCAAGAGCCTTTGCTGATGTAATCATATGAGGTTTCAATCCGTAAATTTCATATGCATATAAATACCCTGTTCTTCCTACTCCAGTTTGTACTTCATCAATTATAAGCAATATCCCTTTTTCATCTACTAATTTTTGCAACTCTTCCCAATATTCTTTAGGCGCAATATTAACTCCACCTTCTCCTTGTATAACTTCTATCATTATAGCTAATGTATTATCATCTATTTTAGATTTTAAATCCTCTATATTTCCAAATTCAGCATATTTGAACCCTTCTGTAAGAGGTGTAAAATGTTTTTGATATTTCTCTTGTCCTGTTGCTGTAACGGTTGTTAATGTTCTACCATGAAAAGATTTTTTCATAGTAATTATATCAAATTTCCCATTTAACTTTAACTTACCATATTTTCTAGCTAATTTTATTGCACCTTCATTAGCTTCTGCTCCACTATTTGCAAAAAAAACTTTATCAAAAATTGTATTTTTAACTAAAAGTTCCGCTAATTTTATTTGTGGCTCAATATAATATAAATTTGAACTATGCATAATTTTTTCTGCTTGATTTTTTATTGCTTCTACAACTTTAGGATAAGAATATCCCAAATTATTTACTGCTATTCCTGCAAAAAAATCTAAATACTCATTTCCTTCAGTATCATATAATTTTACTCCATCTCCAGATACAAATGACACATCTATTTTTCCATAAGTATTCATTATATATTGTTTATCTTTTTCTTTTAATGTTTTTAAATCCATTCTTTAATTATCTCCTCTCTAATCTTCTTTATCTGCTTTTTTTATCATTGTTCCTATTCCATCATCTGTAAATAGTTCCAATAAAATAGCATGTCTAACTCTTCCATCTATTATATGGACTCTCTCTGCGCCTTTTTTTAATGCTGTTAAACAAGCATCTACTTTAGGCAACATTCCACCAGATATAATCCCACTATCAATAAGTTTTTCTGCATCATCTAAACTCATTTCTGATATTATACTACTTTTATCTTCTATATCCTTTAATATACCTGCTATGTCTGTCATTAATATAAATTTATATGCACCTAATGCTCCTGCTAATTCTCCTGCTACATAATCAGCGTTTATATTATAACTTTTTCCTTCTTCATCCACACCTACAGGAGATATTACTGGAATAAATCCCTCTTTTTCTAATATCCTAATCATTCTAGGATTTATAGTTTTTACATTTCCAACATAACCTATATCTACTTTCTCGCCCTCTTTTTCAATATATTTTTTATCTGCAACAATCAAATTGGCATCTGTACCACTAAGCCCTACAGCTTTTCCACCAAATTTATTTAATTTTGTTACTATATTCTTATTTATTTTTCCAGCTAATACCATCTCTACTACTTCCATAGTTTCATAATCTGTAACCCTATTCCCCATATTAAATTGTGCAGTTTTCCCCAATTTACTTAACACTTTATTTATTTCAGGTCCACCACCGTGAATAATAACAGGATTCATTCCTACAAATTTCATTAAAACTATATCTTGAACAACTTCATCTTTTATTTTTTCATCTATCATTGCATTCCCACCATATTTTATAACTACTGTTTTTCCATAAAATTCTTTTATATATGGCAATGCTTCCATTAATATTTCAGCTCTTTCAATTTTTTTCCCTATCAATTTGCTATCCTCCTTCAATATTTATCAGCTCCTATAATCAGCATTTATTTTTATATAATCATATGACAAATCGCAACCCCAAACTCTTGCTGTTGCCTCTCCTAATTTTATATCAATAGTTATAACTATTTCATCTTTTTTTAATTCTTTATTAATTTCAACTTCACTTTCTAAAACTCCTATTCCATTCTCACATACTTTTATATCTCCTACAAAAATATCAATTGTTCCTTCTTCCACTTCAGCATCAGAATATCCAATTGCCATAATTATTCTACCCCAATTTGCATCTTCTCCATAAACTGCTGTTTTTACTAATGGTGAAGTTATTACTGATTTTCCTATATTTTTCGCATCTTTATCAGAGTCAGCATTTAAAACTTTTACTTCTATTAATTTTGTAGCTCCTTCTCCATCTCTTGCAATACTTTTAGCTAAATGCTCCATTACAAAATTTAAAGCATTTTTAAACCTCAAATAATCTATACTATTTTTATCTGTAACTTTTTGATTATTAGCAAAACCATTTGACATAATAATAAGACTATCATTAGTAGATGTATCTCTATCAACTGAAATCATATTAAATGTCTTATCAGTTATATCTTTTAATGTATTTTGTAAAAGCTCTTTATCTATATCTATATCTGTTGTTATAAATCCAAGCAGAGTCGCCATATTAGGATGTATCATACCAGACCCTTTTGCTATTCCACCAATTCTTATTTTTTCACCATTTTCTGTTTCAAATTCTACCGCTATATGTTTTTTTACTAAATCTGTTGTCATTATAGCTTCTATTGTATCTTTTCCACCATTATCTTTTATCTCTTTTACTGCTTTTGGAATAGATTTTTCTAATTTTTCCATAGGTAATTGCACACCTATCACTCCAGTGGAACATACCAAAACTTTTTCTTTATCTAATCCTAAATTTTCAGCTGTTATTTCAGTCATCCTAAGAGCATCCATATATCCTTTTTTTCCTACACAGGCATTTGCATTACCGCTATTTACAACTATTGCATTAATATTTCCTTTTGATAAATTTTCCCTATTTACATCAATAGTTCTTGACCTGACTTTATTAGTTGTAAAAACAGCTGCTGTTACACATTCCTTTTCACAATAAATAATAGCTAAATCTTTTTTATCTCCTCCATTGCCTTTTATATCAGCAACTACTCCAGAAGATTTAAATCCATTTACCCAAGTAATATCTCCATCTTTTAATACTTTCACTTCGTTCATTTTTATCACCTCTATATTAAATTAAAAATTCTCTTTTAGAAAATTATAGTTATTTACAACTTTTTTTAAATATGCAGTAGTTATATCTTTACTCTTTTTTTTATCACTTATTTTTTTAGTAAGAGAAGGTCCTAAATTATAAGCTACAATACCTTTTTTCACATTATCAAATTTTAAAATCTGTTCAAAAAGATAAAAAGCACCAATTAACACATTTTTCTCTATATTATACAGTTCATATTTATTTTTTAGTTTTACTCCTATTTTTTTACCTGCTTCTTTTGCTGTCCTATATTTTATTTGCATTAATCCATATGAAGGATCAGTCGATCTTAGCCTTGCCCTAAAATTACTTTCTGTCATTATAACTGCCAAAATCATTCTCCAATTATATTTATATTTTTGACTTTCTTTATATATTACTTCTGATAATTTTTCCTGTTCATTTTTATTTAATGTATTTCTACTTAAATTTTTTATTGCATCTAATAGTTTTTTAAACTCTATTAATTCTTTTAACTTTTTATCTTTTATTCTCATTTCAGCTTTTAATCTTTCTATTGTTCTTCTATGTTTTTCAATTTGTATATTTCTTTGGGAAATTTCTCTAATTATAAGTTGAGAAAATAGTGCTATTCCTATACCAAGAAACAGCAATAATATAAATGTAGCAAATTTACTCATTCTAATATTTATACCTGGTCTACCTGCTTTTATAGATATAAATTCCTCAAACATAGTTTCAATTTTATTTTTCTGTTTTTTATTTGCTTTTTCTTTGATTTTAATCGCCCCCTGAATAAATAAATATCAAAAAAATTATATCCCATTTTTATAATCTTCCTAATATTCTTCTTCTCACAATTATACTCTATCTCCTTATATTTATCAAGATAATTCGAAAAATAAAATGGTTTAAAAAATAGGGTTTGCCATTGGCAAACCCCTACTATTTTTATTTTATATAATTTTTTTCTTTTGCATAATTAAATAATCCACCAGCATCTATTATATCTTTTACATCTCCTAATTCCTTTAAAACATACTCTTTTTTAGACGTTTTATTTTTCAAAATTCCTTTTAAAACATCTATTTCAAGTTCGTCTCCTGTTTTTATTTCATCTATTAATCTTTTTTCTGTTTCATATGGAATTAAAAATCCTCCATCAACACTATTTCTATAAAAAATTCTTGCATAATCTTCTGCTATTACAGCTTCTATCCCTGCTTTTGCTAATGCAAATGGTGCATGCTCTCTACTTGAACCACATCCAAAATTTTTACCAGATATTACTATTTTATATTCTGATTCAAATTCTCCCTCTTTTATAAAAGGAGTATCTCCTATTGCTTCTTTTGGTAATCCAGAAAATGCATATTTCCCATAAAGTTTTGATTCCTCTTCATCATCTAATTTATATACAAGATGCATTGCAGGAATTATTTGATCTGTATCTATATTATCACCTAAAACATAAGCTTTTCCTTTTATTATATCTGCCATTCTAATTCCTCCCTTATATAAACTTTCTTGGATCTGTAATATACCCAGTAACTGCTGAAGCTGCTGCTGTATATGGAGATGCTAAATATATTGGTGCATCCATAGAACCCATTCTACCTGGAAAATTTCTATTTGTAGTAGATATTACTACTTCTGTATTATGAGTTCTTCCAAATGTATCTACTGGACCTCCAAGACATGCTGCACAAGAAGGTTTTCCTACTTTACACCCTGCTTCTACAAATATTTCCCTTAAACTTTGACCATCAAATTTTATCTTATCCAAAGATTCATTTACTTTTGTAGTTGCTGGCACAATAAACGTATCTATTGCCACTTTTCTACCTTTTAATATTTTAGCTGCTGCTACAAAATCAGCTGTTTTTCCACCTGTACAAGACCCTATGTATGATCTATCTAATTTTACATCACTTAAATTCTTAGCTAGCTCTTTATTCCCTGGAGAATGTGGTTTTGCTACTACTGGTTCTAATTTAGTTGCATCATAGACTTTTGTAAATGAATAATTAGCATCTTCATCAGATTTTAACATTTCAAATGGTCTATTAGTTCTTTCATTTACATATTCAACTGTAATTTCATCTGGCTCTATTATTCCGCATTTACCACCAGCTTCTATACTCATATTACAAATTGTCATTCTTTCTTCCATACTTAAAGAATGAATTGCTTCGCCATCAAATTGCATACATTTATATGTAGCTCCATCAAATCCAATATCTCCTATAACTTGTAATACTATATCTTTTCCCATTATGTATGGAGGCAATTCTCCTTCAAATGTAAATCTCATAGTTTCTGGAATTTTTACCCACAATTTACCTGTACCCATTATATAAGCACCATCTGTATTTCCTATTCCTGTTGCAAATTCTCCAAATGCTCCTGCTGTTCCTGTATGAGAATCTGTTCCAAATAATACTTCTCCTGGTCTAGTATGTCCTTCTTGGGCTAACGCTACATGACATACTCCTTTATAATTTGTTGTAAATGGTTCATAAAAATATTTCAACTCTTGTTTTTTCGCAAAATCTTTTACATATTCTATATTTCTCATTGCATGTTTATCTTTTGTAAATATATAATGATCAGGCACTAATACTATTTTTTCTTTATCCCAAACCTTTGCATCTTTTCCAAATTTTTCTTCAAAAATAGCCATTGTTCCAGGCCCTGTTACATCATGTGTCATTAGTACATCTACATCTACCCATACATTTTCACCAGGAGTTACTTTTTCTTTTCCTGAATGTTTTGCTAATATTTTTTCAACAATTGTCATTCCCATTTTGCTGCCTCCTAATCTCTGTCATAGTCTATTAATACATATAATTATACAACTTTCCTATTATTTTGTCAATAAAAAAATAAGCTATGCGTCATATGGTAAAGTATAAATGTTTTTCAAAATTTTTGGTTTCTGAAAAATTTTGCCTTGAAAAATTGCATATTTCAAAAAAATGGCATAGCTTATTTTCCAAATAAAATTTATACTTTCCTAGTAAATAAAAAAAGAGAGTTTTTATCTCTCTTTCTAATTTCCTTTTTTATATTTTTCTAACCAATACTCACTTTTTCTTTTTATTCTCTGCATTGCATTGTCAATTGCCTTTGTCTTTTTATCCATAGTTTCTGCTATTTCTGTATAGCTTTCTCCACACATCATTTTTTTAAAAACATTATATTCAAATTTACTTAAATTCTTTTTCAAATAACTTTTTAATCCTTCTATTTGTTCTCTTGATATATATATCTCTTCTGGATTATAGATTATATAAGATTCTAAATATTTTGAACTATCATAATTATCATCTACATAATCGTTCACCACTTTATTTAACGCTTTATTTTTTTTAGTATTTGAGCTCTTTATAGCTGAAATCAACTGTCTTTTTATACAAATTGATGCAAATGTTTTAAAAGATGCTAATTTATTTGAATCATATCCTCTAATAGCTTTTAATAATCCTATCATTCCTTCTTGAATTAAATCTTCATGATCTGCTCCTATTAAAAAGTAATTTTTGGATTTTATATATACAAAATCTTTATACTCTGTAAAAATTTCATTTACAGCATCCTCATTTCCAGATTTTGCTTCTTCTATTAACTTTTCATCAAGGTCTTTTATCTGCATTTTATCCTCTCCTATTTAATAGAATTTGTGATAATAATATTCCTCCTGCTACTGAAACATTAAGAGAATTTACATTCCCAACCATTGGTATTTGAACCATAATATCGCAATTTTCTTTTACAAGTTTTCTAATACCTTGCCCTTCACTTCCCAAAACTAAACAAGTTTTATTTGCATATTTTTCTTTAGTATAATAATTTTTACCATCTGCTTCTGCTCCATATACCCAAAAATCTATTTTTTTCAATTTTTTCATAAATTCTACTAAATTTTTAACAACTACAATATTTACATGTTCTATTGCTCCTGTTGAAGTTTTTATCACTGTCTCATTTATTTTCACACTTCTTTTTTCTGGAATTATTATTCCATCTACTCCAAAAGCATCTGCACTTCTTATTAAAGCACCAAAATTTCTAGGGTCCTGTACATTATCTAAAACAAGTACTGTACTCTCTTTTTTTCCTGCTAATCTTTCTAAAAATTCCCATTCATCAACAACATAATTATATTCTTTTAAGTAAGCCACTATTCCTTGAGTGTCTTTCTCTCTTTTCTTTATATAATCGACTTTTATTCCATTTTTTTTACATAAATTCACAATTTCTTCAATTTTATTTTTATTAACTCCTTCATAAATCTCTATTTTTTCAATTTCACTATTTTTTTTTACTGCTTCTCTTACTGGATTTACACCATATATTTTATTCATATTTAAACAACTCCTAATTTTATTCTTTCTATGTCTGCTCCTATTTTTTTTAATTTTTCTTCAAATTTCTCATAACCTCTGTCTATGTGATATACTCTATTTATTATTGTTTCTCCTTTTGCTGCAAGTGCTGCAAGTACTAAACTTGCTCCTGCTCTCAAATCAGAACACATAACTTCTGCCCCTTCTAATTGACCTCCACCAGTAATTATAGCTATATTTCCTTCTATATGTATATTGGCACCCATTCTATTTAATTCAGATACATGCATAAATCTATTTTCAAAAATTGTTTCTTTTATCTCACTTGTTCCTTTTACAAAATTAAGTAAAATCATTATTTGTGCCTGCATATCTGTTGGAAATCCAGGATGTGGCCTTGTTTCTATTTTTATTGCTTTTAATTCTTTTTTTTCAATTGTTAATTCTCCATCTTCTTCTATAACTTCTATTCCAGCTTCTTTTAATTTCATTAAAAAACTTTCTAAATGTGACAAATTTGCCCCTAATATTTTCAAATCTTCTCCCACTAATGCAGCTAAAATTATAAATGTTCCTGCTTCTATTCTGTCAGGAATTATTTTGTATCTACCTGGATATAATTTTTTAACTCCAGTAATTTCTAATCTATTTGTACCTACTCCACTTATTTTAGAACCCATTTTTATTAAAAAATTACATAAATCTTCTATTTCAGGCTCCATTGCTGCATTTTCTAAGATAGTTACTCCTTCTGCTTTTACAGCTGCCATAATTATATTTTCGGTAGCTCCTACACTTGGAAAATCTAAATATATTTTATTTCCTACTAATTTTTTAGCTACTGCTTCTACATATCCATGTTCTAAATTTATTGTTGCTCCTAATTTCTCAAATCCTTTCAGATGATAATCGACAGGTCTTGCTCCAATTGCACAACCACCAGGCAGAGAAACTTTTGCTTGATTTACATTTCCTAATAAAGGTCCCATTACAAGAAAAGAAGCTCTCATTGTTTTTACTAAATCATATGGAGCTTCTATACTTTTTATTCCTCTGTTTATAAGTTTATAACTATTCTCATCTATTTTTTCAACTTCTATTCCTAACTCTGTTAATAATTTTAACATAGTTCTAATATCTTTTAAATTTGGAACATTCTCAAAGATATACTCTCCCTCTTCTAATAAAGACCCTGCTAAAATTGGAAGTGATGCATTTTTAGAACCACTTACTCTTATTTTTCCTTTTAATTTTTTATTTCCATTTATTTTAAATCCATCTACCATCTATTTATTCCTCCATATTTTACTAATTCTATTTCATGATTTTATTTTCATCTTATTTCTTACAAACGGCACATTTAATCCCTAATATTTTATCAAATATAGTCATTTTTTTAAATTCATCTTTATATTGTGGCAATTTCTTCACAACTTGTTCATAACATTCATCACAAATCTTTTTCCCCTTATTTTTGCTGAATTTTTCTCCAAGTCCAGCATCAATAAAATCCTGATCCATATCTCTAATTACTACATTTTCTTTTGTCTCTTTTAATGCTTCTTTTGCTGCTATTATTAGTCCTATATTTCCACTATAGGCTAATCCGTCCACTAATTGATATTTTAATTTTATCTTTTCTGCTTCTGCTATATATGGCTTTAATTTTTTCAATGGTAAATCTCTTGACATCTTTAAAATATAAGCTCTAGTTTCATTTATTGCAGCTATAATTTCTGGATATACATCATCTTCTATTATTTGGTCTTTTGTTAAAGCAGCAATTATTCTCTCTTTGTATTCTCCTAAAAATATATTTTTTTCACTTTGAACTTTCAAAAAACTCATTCTATTTTTCTCAATTTCATCTATCATTTCTCGTTTATCCATTTTATCTCTCCATGTTTATAATTTTTAATTCTCCTTTTGCAAAATCTGATACATAAAGTTTATTTTTATCAAAAAATAGATCTCTTGGCATTCCAAAATCTCCTATTTCAAATAATAAACTCCAATTTTTATCAAATTTTATTACTCTTCCATTTCCTTCATCGCTTATAAAAAAATTCCCATATTCATCTGAAACTATGCTTTCTGGATATTTTAATCCATTTAATTTTTTTTTATATTCAAGTTCAAAATATCTATTATATTTTGATATTTCAGAATTTTTCTTATCTAAAACATATATATTATTCTCAAATATTTCAAATGATATTGGATTTTCTCCATTTATTTTATACTCTTTTTTCTTGCTTCCATCTTTTGTAAATATAAAAATCTTTTTATAATATGAATCTAAAACATATAATTTTTCATTATATAATTTTAATTCTACAGGGCTTACTAATGTTTTTTCTTTTATAACTTTTTTAGTATTAAAATTTTCTTTATCTATTAAATATACTTTTTTATAATAATAATCTATTATAAATATTGTTTTATTATTTACTGCTATTTTATCAAATAAAATTTCAAATTTATAAGCATCTTTAAAATTTAAATCTTTATTAAATTTTAAAAGCAATTTATAACCTATTAAACTTAGCCATATATTTTCATCCTCTACACAAATAGCTTTTGGTTTTGAAAGTTTTAAATTATCTATTTTATTTATACTTTTTATCTCTTTGATTTCGTTATTCATTTCCCAATAATAAGAGTTTAAAATTTTATATAACTCTTTCTTATTTTTTTCATCTATAAATTCAATAAGTTTTTTATTTTCATTTTTATATTTCTTATTTAATAAACTTTTATTATAAATTTCTGCTGTTTTTTCTTTATTTTCATTTCTTATATAATAATATAAAAGTTCTTCTTTCCTATTTCCAGATTTTAAAATTTCTTCTACATTATCTTTGTTTAAAGATATTTTTAATTTATTTAATTCAGATTTTTTTTCACAGTAATACCACAAATTATCCTTTTCTATATTTAATATTGAGTAATAATCTCCTGCTATAATTGTCTTTAATAAAATTCCATAATCAGATAATTTTATAACCCTTTTATTAAATGTATCAGCTATATATATATTCCCTTTTAAAACCTTTATATCAGAAGGAAATTTTAATTTTATAGACAATTCATCTGTTTTTTCCCCAGAAAAATCATATAAATATATTTCACTAGATGATTTATCCAAAACATATATTTTATTATTATATATATCTAATTTTATAGGATATAGTTTCCCAACTTTAAATTCCTTTAAGAAATTGTTTTTTTCATCAAATATAGAAATTGTTTTTTTTGTAGAATTAATAATATAAATTTTATTCCTATATATTTTCATTCCATATGGTTCACTCAAAATACCTTTTCCAAATTCAGAATACTCTTTTTTATCTATATCATATATAACAATTCTATTATTATAACTATCTGATATATAAATTTTATTTTTTCCATACTCTATACATCTAGGATGATTAAAATCATATTTTAGCTCTTCATTATTAACAACAACTTTGTTTTCAAATTCATATACAAAAATCTCTAATTTTCCATCATTATAATAATCTGAAATTGGTTTCATAACTTCCCCCGTTGAAAATTTATTATCAAATTAACAAACCATCTTTAAGACAATTCTAAAGAATATTAATTTTTTGATAATATATCCTTTATCTCTTTTCTTGTTAGAGATGTTAATTTCATTATAGTTTCAATGTCTAATCCTAACATTATTGACTTTCTTACTACATTTTCTACCTCTTTTCTTATTCCTTCTCTTATTCCTTCTCTTATTCCTTCTTTTCTTGCTAACATTCTTGTTTCCTGCACATCATAATGTACTGCCATCTCAAACATATTCTCCAACCTCCCCTCATAAATTTGCTCAATAACTTCTTCTCTTTCTTCTTTAGGAACATTTATCCTTATTAATAGCAAATTCATTGCTTCTACTACTTTTTCTAATTCTCTTTTACTTCCAATATCTTTTTTCACATTTTCCCAATAACTTTTTTCTATATTACTTAATTTTGATAACTCTTCTGGCTTTTTTATCTTATCTATTAATAACAGTGTTGATAATAAATCTTCGTAAGTTTCAAGTTTTTCAAAACTTATTTTGTTCAGTTCTATTAATTCATATTCAAAATTAGGTATAAATCTTTTAAATTTTTCTTCATTTTTTACTTTTTCTTTAAACTCTTTTACTGATGTCCAATTCTTTATTCCGTCATAAAAAATTATTGGATATATTGGTGGCAATAAAAAACTTTTATTTTTTGATGCTTTCTTATTATCATCTATATATTTTCTCCAAAGTTTCACCATATATTCTAATATTCTAAAACTCATTAAAAAATTTATATTTGATTGTTGTTCTAATAAAACAAATACAAATATCTCTTCTCCATTAATTTTAACTTTATAAATTATATCACTTTCTCTATTAGTTTCTAATCCATCTGTAAATAATGATGGAATTAATTCAAGTTTACTTTCATCTATTTCTGATACCCAAGATTCTTTTATAAAATCTTTTAAGAGCATTAGAAATAATTTTTTATCTGAAAATATCTTCTTGAACATATCGTCTCTTTTTACTTTATTTCTCATAATTTTCCCCTTATACTCTAATCATTCTAATTTATAAAAAAATTTATTAATAAATAAGCTACGCTTCATCCGGTAAAGCATAAATATTTTTCTAAATTTTTGGTTTCTGAAAAATTTTGCTTTGAAAAATCTCATACTTAAAAAAATAGCGTAGCTTATTTTCTGAGTAAAATTTATACTTTCTTATTAAATTAAAAAATTCATCAATTCTATTATACTAAACTTACTATATTTTTTCAATACTTTAATATGCTTATTTCTTTAAGACATGATAAATTACCATTACGAATATCCCATCGCAAAAAACGTAAGGGTAATTCATGAATTACCCCTACACATATCCCCAATCTTAAAACAAAAAAGCAGGTATTCACACCCTGCTTTTAAGCCTCATCAATTTCATAATATAAATGTTTATAATGCAACTTTTGAATTATATCTCTTATTGCTAAATCAACCCAAAATTTAACATTATCTATTGAATTTCCATACCAAATGTCATCTGAAATCATCTCATCACTTTCGTTATAAATCTTAACTCTGTACTTCAAATTATTCCCCTCCCTTTTGTTCTTCAAAAATCATCTTATTAATAGCGTGTAGATAAGCTTTTACACTTGCTTCAATAATATCAGTACTTGCTCCTATTCCAGTATAATTTCCTTTTGAACCTTTTATTCTAACTCTTGCTTCTCCTAATGTTTCTTTTGTTTCACTTGTAGATTTTATATTATAATCAAGTAAAATTGATTTTTCACCAACTATTTTATCAATAGCTTTATACGCTGCATCTACTGGTCCATCTCCAATAGATGTTTCTGTAAATTCTTCTCCTGATTTTGATAATCTTACAACTGCACTTGGTATCTGAGTTCCACTTGATACACTTACATATAACACTTTATATTCTTCGTCAACTAAAGTTCTTTCTCCATCTATTATAGCTCTTATATCTTGCTCTTTTACTTCTTTTAAATTATCAGCTAATTTTAAGAATTTTTTATATAAATTTTCTATTTCACTATCTTCTAAATTATATCCCATCTCTTCTACTTTTACTTTGAAAGCATGTCTTCCTGAATGTTTTCCAAGTACAATATTATCTCCAAATACTCCTATATCTTCAGGTTTTAATATTTCATATGTACTTCTTTCTTTTAATACTCCATCTTGATGTATTCCTGATTCATGTTTAAAAGCATTAATTCCTATTATTGCTTTATTTTTAGGAATATAAAATCCTGTAAATGTTTCTACCATTTTGCTTGTATTATAAAACTGTTTACTGTTTATATCTGTAAAATAATCTCCTAAAATATCAGTTCTTGTTTTTAATATCATAACTAGCTCTTCCATTGCAGCATTCCCAGCTCTTTCTCCTACACCATTTACAGTACATTCTACTTGTTCTGCTCCATTTTGAATTGCTGCTATAGAATTTGCAACAGCTAATCCTAAATCGTTATGACAGTGAACACTTATTTTAGCTTTTTCTATCCCTTTTGTATTTTGTTTTATAGATTTTATAAATCTTCCAAATTCATCAGGAAGTTTATACCCAACAGTGTCAGGAACATTTAATACAGTTGCTCCCTCTTCTATTGCTGCTGCATATACTTTATATAAAAATTCCAAATCTGATCTTCCTGCATCTTCAGCTGAAAACTCTACATCATCAACATATTTTTTAGCAAGTCTAACAGCTTGCCTAGCTCTTTCTAATACCACTTCAGGCTCCATTCTCAATTTATATTTCATATGAACTGGAGATGTAGCAATAAAAGTGTGTATTCTTGGCTTTTCTGCTTTTTCTAAAGCTCTTGCTGCTGTTTCTATATCTTTTGATGTAGCTCTTGCTAAAGCTGCTATTGTTCTCCCTTTTATATTTTCTGCTATAGTTTTAACAGCATCAAAATCTCCTGGCGATGCTATTGGAAATCCTGCTTCTATAATATCTACATTTAATTTTTCCAATTGTTTTGCAAGCGTTATTTTTTCTTTTGCATTCATTGTAGCTCCAGGGGCTTGCTCTCCATCTCTTAAAGTAGTATCAAAAATATCTATTTTTTTCATTACTTCCACCTCTCTATAAGTATTTCAACATCTCATCCAATGTCTTTTTCCCTTTTTTTCGTGCTTCTTCAGGTAGAGTTATTTCGTATTTTTCTTCTTCTAAACTTTCTAATATATCTTCTAAATGTGTTTTTTTCATATTAGCACATACAAAATTTCTTGATACAGAATAAAATTTCTTATTAGGAGCTTCTTTTTGCAATCTATGAATCATTCCCTCTTCTGTTCCAACTAAAATTTCTTCTGCTTTTGTCTCTTTTACAAATTTTACCATACCTCCTGTACTCAAAACCTCATCTGCAAACTTTACAACTTCGGGTTTACATTCTGGATGAGCTATAAGAACTGCATTTGGATGTAACTCTTTTGCCTTTTTCACTTCTTCCAAAGTTATTCTATTATGAACATTACACTCTCCATCCCATAATACTATATCTTTTTCAGGAACATTTTCTTTTATATAATTCCCTAAATTTCTATCTGGCATAAATACAATTTTATCATTATCCACATTTTTAGCTATTACCAATGCATTTGCTGATGTACAACAAATATCTATTTGCTCTTTAACATCTGCATTTGTATTTACATAAGCTATAAATGTATAGTCAGGATATTGCTCTCTTAATTTTCTCACATCTTCTCCTGTTATTGTATCCGCCATTGGACAGCCTGCATCTTTTCTTGGTAATAATACCTTTTTTTCTGGATTTAACATATGTGCCATCTCTGCCATAAATTGAACTCCACAAAATACAATTATATCAGCCTTTACATCTACAACTTTTTTTGCAAGTTCTAAAGAATCTCCTGTAAAATCAGCTATATCTTGAATATCCCCTGTTTGATAATTATGTGCTAATATTACTGCATTTTTTTCTTTTTTTAATTTATTTATTCTATTTATCATTTCTTCCTTTGTCATTAATTTTTTGCCTCCTATAAATTTATAAAATTTTCAAGAATTATAAGTCCTTCATCATGGCTTTTTTCTGGATGAAATTGAGTAGCCATTATATTCCCTTTTTCTATTGCTGAGGTAAATTCTATTCCATAATCAGTAGTTGCAATAGTCACATCTTCTGATGGCTTAACATAATATGAATGTACAAAATAAAAATAACTATTATCTTTTATTCTTGTTAAAATTTTATTTCCTTTTTTTATTTTTATATTATTCCAACCTATTTCTGGAACTTTTAATCCTGTATTGTTTTTAAATTTTAAAACTTCACCTTTTATCAATCCTAATCCTTCTTCAGATGGATCTTCTTCACTTTTTTCAAATAAAATCTGTAATCCTAAACATATTCCAAGTAACGGTTTTTTCTTTGCTTCTTCTATTATTACTTCTTTTAGTCCCATTTTTTTTATATTTTTCATTGCATCTCCAAATGCTCCAACACCTGGTAAAATAAGTTTATCTGCTTTCCTTATTTTATTTATATCCGAACTTATTTCTACATCATCAGTGAATAGATTTAAAGCTCTTTTTACATTTGGTAAATTTCCCATTTTATAATCTATAATTATTATCAATTTTAACAACTCCTTAGAAATGGCTTAAAAATTCTTAAAAAAATTGTATGAAACTAATCCTACATTTACATTATAATTCAAACTCTCCTTAATCTCAAGTAATTTTTCTAAATTTTTAATATTTTTTTCTATTTTTTGCTTTTTTAATAAAAATATATATAAAATATCCCTTAAAAACTCTCTATTTTTTCCAATTTCTAATGCTAATTTTTCAGCAAAAATTATAATTTCTAATTCTGATAAAAATCTTTTTTTATTAATATAATCAATTATACATTTTATTATATTAACTTTAAATTTTATCTTTTGCGTGGACATATCTTTCATTTCTGATTCTTTTGTTTCTATATCTTTTAAATCCTCTTTTAAGTTATTTTTTAACTCTATATAATTTTTTAAATTGTCAAATATATTTTCATAACTTAATTCTTCTTCAAAATTATTATTAAACTCTTTAATATTTTTACTTTCTAAAATTTCTTCCATATTTCCATCAAAAAAATCATATATCTCTTCAGTAACCTCTAATTTTTTATAAGAAAGAGGTTTTATTTCAACTAAACTACTTCTCGAAATAATTGTTTTTAATAAATTTAAATTATGAGTCAATAATATAAAATATGTATTTTTTACAGGTTCTTCTATTGTTTTTAATAAAGCATTTGCTGATTCTTTATTTAATTTATTTACTTTATTTAAAATAAAAATTTTTGCCCCACCTTCATAACTACTATTTGAAGCTTCTATTATCATTTCTCTTACTTGTTCTACTTTTACACTTTTGTCTTCCATATCCAAAATTTTCAGATCAGCATAAATTTTTTTATCAATACTTTTGCATACTCTACACTCATCACAATAATCATTTTCAACTTCTGGACAATTTATAGCTTTTGCAAAATTAATTGCAAATTCAAAAATATTTACACCTTTTTTCCCATAAAAAAGATATGTTCCAGAACTTTTTTTCATTTTTAATTCATTTGTTAATATTTTTTTTGCATTTTCATCTCCTAAAAAATCTTTAAATCCCATTTATCTTTCCGCCTTTTCCAACCTTCTTAATACATCTGCCATATCAAGTGCTATCCCTGCTCCAAGTACAACTGATTCCAATGGATTATCTGCTAATGTTACAGGTAATTGAGTATTATTTGACATTAATTTAGTAAAGTGTCTTATCATAGAACCTCCACCAGTCATTACAATTCCTTTATCAACTATATCAGCTGCTAATTCTGGAGGTGTCTTTTCTAGTACTTGTTTTACTATATTCACTATTACCATTAATGAATCTTCTATTGCTTCTAATACTTCATTAGAATTTATAACAATTGTTTTAGGAAGCCCAGTCAACAGATCTCTCCCTTTTATATCCATTACTTCCTCTTGCTCTAATGGAAGTGCTGCTCCTATTTTAATTTTTATTTGTTCAGCTGTTCTATCACCTATTAAAAGGTTATGTTTTTTCTTCACATATTTTATTATATCTTCATCAAAATTATTTCCAGCTGTTCTTATAGAACGACTTACCACTGTTCCTCCTAAAGATATAACAGCTATATCAGTAGAACCTCCGCCAATATCAACTATCATACTCCCTTCTGGAGCAGATATATCTATTCCAGCTCCAAGTGCAGCTGCTCTAGCTTCTTCTATAATGTATGCTCTTTTGACTCCTGCAGCCAAAGTTGCTTCTAATACTGCTCTTTTTTCCACTCCTGTTACTTCTATAGGAACACATATCATTACTTCTGGTAAAAATATATTAAATTTACCAAAAACTTTTTTTATAAAATGATTTAGCATCTGCTCTGTTACATCATAATCTGCAATAACTCCCTCTTTTAATGGCCTTATTGCTATAATATTATCAGGTGTTTTTCCTAACATCTCTTTTGCTTCTTTCCCTGCTGCTAAAACTTTTTTTGTAACTCTATCTACTGCCACAACTGAAGGTTCATTCAAAACTATTTTTTCTTTTTGCTTATAATACGCAAGCGTATTTGCTGTCCCAAGATCTATTCCTATACTTTTATTCATACTAAAAAACGATTTATGAAATAATTTAGCCATTTTTTTCACCCTCTATTATATATTTTTCTATCAAATTATTAACTTTATCTTTCTCATTGTTCAAATAATAATATCCAACTAACGCCTCTAGTGCAGTAGCGTTTTTATACTCTTTTTGAGTACAACTTTTAGGATAACTTTTTATTTTAGCATTTCTTGCTCTTAATGCAATACTTTTTTCCTCTTCTGGTAAATTTTCAAATATTTTTTCAAAAATTATATTCTGACTTTTCGCATTAACATATTTTCCTACTAAATTATTTAATTTCCCAACTTTATAATTTTTCATTACGAAATACTCTCTTATATGTAATTCCCATATACTATCTCCAAGATAAGCCAGAGCTAAGCTACTAAGTTCTTTTAATTTTGAATTTCCCATGTTGTTTTATCCTTCCCATCTTTTAAAACTATATTTAGTTTTTTTAGTCTATTTCTTATTGTATCTGCTAATTCCCAATTTTTCATATTTTTAGCTTTAAATCTTATTTCTAATAACAATTCAACTAATTCATTTGTTAAATTATCTTCTATTTTAGTTTCTAATTCTAATTCAACTCCAAATACATCTTCTAAAATAGTTTTTATTAAATTATATATTTCATTTAAATCATTCTTATAAATTTCTGGATTTGATTCTTTATCTAAAAATTTATTTAAATCTTTTATTAATTCAAATATAGCCCCTAAAGATTTTGAACTATTAAAATCATTATCCATTCCATCTTCAAATTTATCTTTAAATATAACTAATTGCTCTTTTAAATATTTATTTTCTGATTGTTCCATATTTTCTATTGGATTATTTATCAATAGTTTTATTCTTTTCATAAAAGTCTCTATTCTTTCTAATCCTGTTTTAGCCATTTTCAATTCATCTTCACTAAATTCTATAGGTTTTCTATAATGAGAAGATAATACAAAAAATCTTAATATTCTTCCATTATATTTTTCTAAAATTTCTCTTAACAGAAAAAAATTGCCTTTTGATTTCGACATTTTTTCTCCTTTTATATTTATATAGCCATTATGCATCCAATAATTTGCAAACTTTTTACCTGTTGAACATTCTGATTGAGCTATCTCATTTTCATGATGTGGAAAAATAAGATCTTGTCCACCACCATGGATATCAAAAGTTTCTCCAAACTCATCCATACTCATTACAGAACATTCTAAATGCCACCCTGGTCTTCCTTCTCCCCAAGGAGAATTCCATTTTGGCTCATTTTCTTTAGCTTTTTTCCATAAAGTAAAATCTAATGGATTTTTTTTATTTTCATTTACTTCTATTCTTGCTCCTGATATTAAGTCTTCAACTTTTTGATGGCTTAATTTTCCATATTCTTTATCACTAAATACATCAAAATAAACATCTCCATTTGACTCATAAGCATATCCTTTTTCTTGTAATTCTTTTACCAATTTTATCATTTTACCTATATACTCTGTAGCTTTTGGATGTTTAGTTGTACTCTCTTTTATATTTAAAGGTTTAGTATCCTTAAAATATTCTCCAATAAATTTTTCAGCTATCTCTTTTACTGATTTCCCTTCTTCATTTGCTTTATTTATCATTTTGTCATCTATATCGGTAAAATTTTGTACATAATTTACTTTGTAGCCTTTATATTCTAAATATCTTCTAACAGTATCAAAAAATATTATAGGTCTCGCATTCCCTATATGTATATAATTATAAACTGTAGGCCCACAAACATACATATCCACTTCATTCTTTTTTCTTGATTTAAATTCTTCTAATTTAGAAGTTAAAGTATTATAAATTTTAAGCATTTTATCCTCCTAATACAATATATTTATTATCTGATCTGTTTTTATTTTTTTTCACTCGCATTAGCTTCTTCTTTATTAATTTTTTTTGAATCTATCATATTAGATTTATTATTATTTTCTAAAGTTGATGCTAAATCCAATATATCAAAAAATGCTTTTACATTAAAAGAAAATTTCAATTCTATACTATTTCCATCAGAAATCCCAGCTATTTTATAGCTACTGTTTTTCATCTTAAACTGTGGCATTAATTTTGATAAATCTATATTGCTATATAAAAATGTATTATTCTCTAATTTTATACTATTATTTTTTATTTTGTAATCATTTAATATTAATTTACCCGCTTTATCAAACTTTACATTCATCTTATTTGATATAATATATTTTCCATTTTGAGGTAATAATCCTAAATTTTTAAATACTCTTTCTAATCCATCTTTAGAATTTAAATCTAAAACAGCAGAAATATTTTTTTCTGTATCTGCTTTTAAAATCATTTCATTTCCTACACTATCTAATAAATTCTCTCCTTTTCCACCTGTAAATAGATCTAATACTGACAAATAATCTGTACCTTTATATTTTTTTATATCATTTAATATATATTTTATTAAATTTGAAAAGCTGTTATTTGCTAAATATAACTCATTATCACTAATACTAGTTTCTAAATTCCTATTGTTAAGTTTATTTGTGCTTAATAATTTAAATATATCACCTTTTCCATTAAGTTTCATACTAAAAACTATTGAATCTTTCGCTTTTATATATTTAGAATATATAGTTGCAAAATCTAAATCTGTTATATAATTATTTTCAGGAATATATTTTTTATAACTATTATAAATTTTATTTGCATCAACTATATAATACACATATTTATTTCCTTCAGTTTTAATTTTATCTAACATTCTTTTGTTAGTTTCACCTTTTTTTACTAAATTAATATATTTATCTAAATAATCTTTTGATAAAGTTAATACAAAATATCCTTTATAAGGTCTCATATAAATTTTAATATTTTTCAATTCCTTTTTATAAATTTCAGTAACATTATTTTGTTGGAATAAACTCTCAATATATTCATCTTTTAATATATAACTATTCCCATCTTTATCAAAAAATTTATCTAGTTGAGTTAGTGCCACAGAATACAACTCTCCACTATCTAATATAATAGCTAATTGTATATCTTTTGCACTTTTTATATCTTCAATTTTTTGAAATTCATGCACAACAAGAGTTTGCTTTATATATTTTTCCAATTCCATAGAACCTTTTGCTTTTTCATATTCCTTAGGCATTTTAGTTTTCATATAATCTTTTATTCTCTCATTTAATTCCAATATATCTTTATCATTTGATTTGCTAATTCCTACTACATCACTATCCTTAATTACAAAATCCATAATATCAGCTTTACTTACATTTAAAAATATTCCATACCCCATTACTCCTAAAAACATTATTATCGCTACAGAAATCCAAACTTTTTTCATTTTTTAAATATCCTCCCTTTTTTCTATTCTACAATTTCCTCTACATTCTTTAAATTCTTTTATTAATATATGTACCTCTTTTTCAAAATCTTTCATTCTTTTCATAACTGGATCTGGCAAGTCTACATGGTCTAAATTAAGAATAGATGCTTTTACTTTTTCTCCATTCATTCTAACAATTCTGCCAGGAATTCCAACTACTGTTGCATTACTTGGTACATCACATAATATCACTGCATTTGCTCCAATATTAACGTTATCTCCAATTTCAAATGAACCTAATATTTTTGCTCCTGCTCCTACAATTACATTATTACCTATTGTTGGATGTCTCTTCCCATTTTCTTTTCCTGTTCCACCTAATGTTACACCTTGATAAAGTGTTACATCATCTCCTATTATTGTTGTTTCTCCTATTACTATCCCCATTCCATGATCTATAAAAAATCTTTTTCCTATTTTAGCAGCTGGATGAATTTCTATTCCTGTTAACATTCTAACCAAAAACATAATAAAACATCCTAATGCTGGTATTTTTATTCTATATAAGAGATGAGAAATTCTATAAAAAATTACCGCATGCAATCCAGGGTAAAGAAATAATATCTCTAAATAATTTTTCGCAGCAGGATCTCTTTCTTTTATAACTTTTATATCTTCAAACATCAATCCTCCTCCTATTATTCCTAATCTATATTTTCAAATTTATTTTTTTCTATTCTATTTAATTCTCTTAATGTCAAACTTATATCTTCATCTTTTAATGTTTGAGAATATATTCTAGCTCTTCTTATCTTTTGTTTTTCAACTTCTACAAATAGTAGTTCCTCTTCAAAATATTTTGCTTTTCCTTCTTCTACTCCAAAAGGATCAATTACTTCAGAACCACCCCAAAAATTAATTCCATCTTCATATCCAACTCTATTACTATATATAAGATATAAATTAAACATATCCGCATAAACTCTATTTATATTTTCCCAAGTTTTTATTGATGATAGCTTTTCTTTATCATTTATTCCTCTTGATGGGCTACTTGATAATACAAAAATATAGTCTGCTCCATCTTGTGCTAAAATATAAGCTGATGACATATGCCAAGCATCTTCACACACCAACATTCCTATTCTCCCAAATTTTGTATCAAAACTTCTAAATTTATTCCCTTTTGCAAAATATCTATATTCATCAAACATTCCATATGTAGGCAAATAAACTTTTCTGTGTATATGTTTTATCTCTCCATCCTCTACATAAAATGCAGAATTATAAAATTGATGATTTTTACTTTCTTCTACTCCACCAAAAATAATAGATATTTTTTTACTATATTCTAATATTTTTTCATAAAATTGTTCTTTCCATACTGCTACTACAGGCACCATATCTTTCAAACTATACCCTGTTACCGCAAGTTCTGGAAACACTATAATATCTGCACCATTTTCTATTGCTTCGTCTATATTTTTATACATTATATCTAAATTTTTTTCTACACTTCCAAGATAAGGCTTTGTCTGTGCTAATGCTATTTTAAGTTTCATCTATCCTCCTCCTAAAACTACTAAATAAAATATTCTTTCTATTTATATTTTTTTATCTTTTATTTTATCTTTTATTTGTGTAAATTAGTGTAAATTGGTGGCTAAATTTTTTCTTTTTAGCTTTTTTTCTTTTCATTATTCATTATAAATTATCCCTAAACTCCTATCTCGAATATCTCCTTTCCCGCTACATTTAATCTATCTTTTATATACTCTTTATTCTTATTAAAATTATAAAATATCATATATCCTTTGTTCAAATTTTGTGCTTCTAAATATCCACACAACTGCTCCCTTCCTTCTTGTTCATATTGTCCACCACGCCATATTTTCAACTCTATTACAAATTTCTTATTATTATATGTCACCACTATATCCATTCTATTAGAATGCCTTGTTTCTGATTCTACAAAATAAAACCCTGTTCCATTTATTATAGGCTTTAAAAATGCTAAAAATAGAAGTCTTCCCTCTCTTTCTACAAATTTTTCATCTATTTTTCTATATTCTGCTTTCATTAATTCTTGAAATTTAATTAAAACTAATTCCATATCTAAATCGCCGTTCTCATCTATAAATTTTCCCATATATTTATAGTTAAGCGCAGCTCCTTTTTTTATCTCTCTCATTGCTATCATATAATTATATAAACGTATTTCAAATATTTTGTTATGAATTATTAATTTATGGTTTCTACTCTCTCTAAATATTCCATACATTACTCCTAAATTATGAGCATCTAAATTATAATGTATTTCCTCTCCATCAAGAACTATTCTTTCTGCTAAATTATACAGTTCATCATATCTATTTATATTTTTTATCAAATCATCAAATAATGTATTATTTTCATTTAACATTATTTTAATTGCTTCTTCTAACCCTTTTTCACTAAAATCTCTATTTAATTTTTCATCTATTATTTTACACAATGCACTTACTAAAAATGGATAACCTGATGTAAATTCTCTTAGCTTTTTAGCCATAAAATCTATATCCATCTCTACTTTTGTTTCATTTGTATAATCTATTAACATTGTTTTAATCTCATCTGCACTAAAGCTCATATCTATATCAAAATCTACTGCTATATTCCAAGGACTATTATATTGCCTTTGTTCATCAGGTCGTAATTTTAATTTCATATTTTTTACATCATGTACTCCTGCTAATATTACACTATGGAATGTATAATCTTCGCCTTCATTTCTCATTAAGTATTTTGTTCGCAATATGCCAATAAAATTTAAAAATAGTTGATTATTACTACTTTTATCTACTTCATCTATCATTAAAATTACTTTTTTATCTATTTCTAATACTAAATCTGTTATAAAATCATCTAATTGCTTTATTTTTTCTACTTCTTTATAATTTTCAATAAAATCTACTATTTTATTTTTATTTAAAAACTTCATTTTTTTTACTATTAATTCTATAAAAGATTTTACAAATCTTGATTCACTTGCAAATTCTTCTCCCATCCCTTCAAAGCTTAATTTTATTAATAAATATTCTCTATTTTCTTTCAATCTTCTATCTAATAGATACATTGTTGTTGTTTTCCCAAATTGTCGTGGACGATTTATTATAAAATATTTTCTTTTCTCTATTAATTTTATTATCTTATCTAATTTTAACGAGGTATCTACCATATAATGTTCACTAGGAATACAAGTTCCTGTTATATTAAATTCTTTCATTATTTGTACCTCCGTTGTTTTATATGGTTTTAATTTTTTATTTTCTCTTTATCTTTTCATTGTCAATTTTCAATTATCCATTGTCCATCAATTATTCAAATAATATTCCACACTATCAATCAACGCTTCCCAACTTGCTTTTATAATATTTTCAGAAACCCCAACTGTTCCCCATCTCTCTCCTGTTAATTTATCTACAGTTTCTATTAAAACTCTTACTTTTGCTGCTGTTCCATCTTTACCATTTAAAACTCTTACTTTATAATCAACTAATTCCATATCTTTTATTTGTGGATAATGTGGTAATAGTGCCTTCCTAAGAGCTGCATCAAGAGCATTTACTGGTCCATCTCCTTCAGATACAGTATGCGTTTCTTTCCCATCTACATCTAATTTTATAGTTGCTTCAGATATCATTTTATTTAATTCTGTTCTTTCTATTATCATTCTAAAACTAATTAAATCAAAAAAGTATTTTCTTTGTTTCATTGCTTTTTTTAATAATAATTCAAAAGAGCCATCTGCTCCTTCAAATTCATACCCTTGATTTTCCAAAGATTTTATTGCCTTTATTACCTCTTTTACTACATTATCATTTTTATCCAATTTTATTCCAAGTTCATTTGCTTTGTACAATATATTACTTTTCCCTGAAAGGTCTGACACTAATACATTCCTTTTATTCCCAACTTTTTCAGGTTCTATATGCTCATATGTATGAGTATCTTTCATTATTGCACTTACATGAATTCCACCTTTATGTCCAAAAGCATTTCCTCCAACATAAGGCATATTTTCTGCTTGACTTCTATTTGATATTTCACTTACAAATCTTGATAATTTTGTTATTTTAGTTAATTTATCTCCAATAACATCATATCCCATTTTAATCATTAAATTAGGTATAATCTCACACAAATTAGCATTTCCACATCTTTCTCCATAGCCATTAATTGTTCCTTGTATTTGAATTCCGCCTTTTCTAACTGCCTCTATAGAATTAGCATTAGCTAATCCACTATCATTATGTGCGTGAATTCCAAACGGAGTTTTTATAACTTTTTTTATTTCATCAATAATTTCTGCTATTTCATAATATAAACTTCCACCATTTGTATCAGCCAATACAATTATATCTGCTCCACCTTTTTCTGCTGCTTTTAATACTTTTAACGCATATTCAGGATTTGATTTATATCCATCAAAAAAATGTTCTGCGTCAAAAAATACCTCTTTTACATTTTCTTTTAAATATTTTATAGAATCTTCTATTAATATTAAATTTTCTTCCAATGTTATTCCTAATGCTTTTTCTACATGCAAATCCCAAGTTTTTCCAAATATAGTTACAACGTCAGTTTCAGCCTCTATTAATTTTTTTATATTAACATCATCTTCTACTCTATTTTTAGGATGTCTCGTACTTCCAAAAGCTGCTATTTTAGAATGGTTCATTTTTGTTAATTTTATTAATTTAAAAAATTCTTCATCTTTAGGATTTGAACCTGGCCACCCACATTCTATATAATCAATCTCCATTTTATCAAGTTCTTTTACTATTCTCAGTTTATCTTCTACTGAAAAATTTATTCCTTTCATTTGAGAACCGTCTCTCAATGTTGTATCATAAATAAATATTTTTTTTCCCATTTAATTTCACTCCTTTTGCTTTAAAAACACTAAATCTTCTGGTGTTGTTATTTTTATATTATTATAATTTCCCTCTATTATTTCTATTTTTTCCCCAATATATTCCATTAATGAAGAATCATCTGTTCCATAATAATCATTTTCAAAAGCTGATTCATATGCCTTTTTTAATATCTGCGTTCTAAAAATTTGCGGTGTTTGTGCTGCTATTAATTTTTCTCTTTTAGGAGTATTTACAATATTTTTATTTTTATCTATCTCTTTTATTGTATCTTTTACTTTTACTCCTACCACTACTCCAGATATAGTACTATTTTTGTTTAATTTTTTATATCCTTCATCTATATAATTTTGTTTTATAAATGGTCTCACTCCATCTTGTATCCCAACTATACTATCGTTATCATCTATTAATTTTAACCCATTATATATAGAATCTTGTCTTTCTTTTCCACCTGCTACAATTTCTTTCACTTTTTTTAATCTATATTTTTTTATCATCTCTTTAACTTCTTTTATATAATCTTTATTAGTTACAATTATAATATCTGTAACTTTACTGTTTTTTTCTATCTCTTCTACTGTAGTTATAAAAATTGGTTTCCCTTTATACTCTAAAAATTGTTTTGGATAATCAAGCCTCATCCTTTTTCCTATACCTGCTGCCGCTACAATATAATAATATCTCATCTTCTCTTTATTTTCCCAAAAATCATTCTTCCTGCTGCTGTTGGATATACACTTGTTACCACAAGAGTAATAGTTCTTCCCAAAAATGGTCCTCCATCTTCTGCTACAACCATTGTCCCATCATGTAAATAACCAACTGCTTGTCCATCTCTATCTCCTTTTTTTATTAACTCTATTTCAAGTTCTTCATTTGGAATAACCACTGGTTTTAATGCATTTGATAATTTATTTATATTTAAAACTTTTACTCCTTGAATTGTTGCCACTTTATTCAAATTATAATCTGTTGTAACTACATCTCCATTTAACTCTTTTCCTAATTTTACAAGTTTTGCATCTACTTCTTTTATTTTATAATCTTTATCTTCCACAACTACTTTATTTGATTTGTTAGCTTGAATTGATTTTATTAAATCAAGTCCTCTTCTTCCTCTTGCTCTTTTCATATTATCTTCTGAATCAGCTAAATATTGTAGCTCCTCTAAAACAAAATTAGGAATAATAATTTCTCCTTCTACAAATCCAGTTTCTAATATATCTAATATTCTTCCATCAATAATTGCACTACTATCTAATATTTTACCTCTTCCTGTTTTTTCTGATTTTACAGATTTTTTTTCTTTATAAGCTTTCATTACTACATCAATAAAATATTCTATTCCCCATCCAGCTACTACTCCAAATAATATATATACAGATTTATCTCTTAGCATAAAGAAATTTGAAGCTTTGTAAAAAAGAAATACATTCACCAAAATTAAAATTAATCCCCTTACATTCATTTTTTCACTCTCCTCATAATTATGGTAGTGTCAAATAAAGTTTCCTTTTTAAGTCACTATCCTTTATATTTATTATCTTTGCGCGTTATATTTGACTCCTCCCCCAAAATAAGGTAATATTTTATTATAACCAGTAACAAAATACACCAAATTAGGAGGAGATTCTTATGCCAAAATATGTGTACACTTTGCTGAAAATTATTGCCATTCAACAAAAATTAATTATTGCTTTAATGATCTTTGCTCTAGGTAAAAAATTCGAGTTTCTTAATTCTAAATCTGATGATAAACCCATCGATAAAAAATACCATAGACTCATTGTTGATAAAATGCCTATTTTTAAAAAAATTGTTAAATTTGACTATAAAATACTTCTTGAACAATACCAACTTAAACACAATAAGCCTTTAAAACCCATTAAACGCAGAAAAGAAAGCTCCGTTCCCAAAAGCTTGATTTGCCCCATTTGTGGTGCTCCTCATATATATATTTATGATAACAACGGACATAAAGGTCAATTTAAATGTAAAATATGCAATACCAATTTCCATGAAAAAAATCACTTTGCAAAATTTGTTGTTTTTAAATGTCCTCATTGTGGCAAAACTCTTGAAAAAATTAAGGAGCGTAAAGATTTCTTCGTCCACAAATGTACAAATAAAAAATGCTCTTTTTATTTGAAAAATCTACAAAAAATGGATGCTGACGAAAGAAAAATTTATAAAAATGATCCTAGTAAATTTAAACTTCATTATATTTATAGAGAATTTACATTTGATTTTAATTCTCTTGATAAAGATTCTCTCGTTCCTATTCCAAGTGATTTATCTAAGATACAAGTTTCTCCTTATACATTAGGGCTTATTCTTTCTTACAATATTAATTTTGGTATCTCTGCAAGAAAAACTGCCAATTTATTAAAAGAAATTCACGGCATCAATATTTCTTATCAATCTATTTTAAATTATGCTAAAGCTGTCGCCACCAATGTTAAACCTATTATTGACAATTATCCCTATAAACTTTCTGACTCCATTTGTGGTGATGAAACTTACACTAAAGTCCTTGGTAAATGGAAATATATTTTCTTTTTCTTTGATACTAAGAAAAAAATTATTTTATCTCATTATACTTCTTCTTCAAGAGATACTAAATCTGCTTGCAAAGCTCTTATTGATGTTATTAGCAAGTATAGGGAGCTCCCTGAAGACTTCCAAGTCATTGTTGATGGCAACCCCATATACTTGCTAGCACAACAATTCTTTGCTCAACACGACATTAATTTTAACGTTGAACAAGTCATCGGTTTAACTAATAAAGATAAAGTTTCTAAAAAATTTAGGCCTCTTAAACAAATTATTGAAAGACTGAACAGAACCTTTAAAGAAAATTATCATTATACTAACGGTTACAATTCTCATTCTGGCGCTTTTACTTCTGTTACTTTATTTACAGCGTATTTTAATTTCCTTCGGCCTCATTCTTCTTTGGAAAATAACGTACCTGTTGTTATTCCTGAACTTACTGATTTACCCAACATGCCTGCTCGTTGGGGTAAACTTATTGAGTTATCTCAATATTTTATTCCTGAAAAACATATAGCATAATTTTTATAATTTTACTTCTGCCTTACCATTACTTTTTTCTCAAAAGTGATGGATTTTTCTGCTTTTTGTTTTTTATTTCTTTCTAATATTTTCAATTTAATTCTATAAAAAATCTTAGGGTTTTTTCATGATTTTAGCATAAATTTCTTCTTCTTTTTCTGCTTTTTATTTTTTTAGTTTTTCTCATAGTTTTCATAAACTTTTGACACTACCATAATTATTCATAATATGTTTGACCGACAAAAATATGTTTAGTTTTCTTCACACAACTATATGTAGTAGTATGATTTTAAAAATCTACTTTTTAAAAGTCTTAGCATAATACAACTTTATAACATCTCTATTTTTAATCGGTGTTATAAATTCTGCCTTTTTACCATTTAACTCTATTTGTAGCACTCCTCCTCTCTCTTTTATTAAATCTTCTGGATTGTAATAATTAAAAATATCTGATAATATTAATTTTGAGCTAGAACTTCCTGCAACTTCAATTCTATCCCCATTTTCTATAATATCTTCTCCAGAAGTTTTTTTACTGTTTTTTAATATTTCCACTCCTATTTTACCAAAATTTATAATTTCACCGTTTACAGTAACTTTAATCTCTTCGCTTTCTTCTGTTATATCCATTACATCTTTTACTTTTAGCATAGCTTTATCTATTTTTTTAGTTTCAAGTATATCGCCATTAAAAATTTCACTATTTAAATCTAATTCTTTATTATCTCTTAATAAAATTTCATTTGGAACTAATATTTCCATCTCTTTTCCATTTATATAAAATTTTAGACTATTTTCCGAATCTAATATATCTTTTGCTAAAAATTTTTCTTTAACTTCAATTTCATCATTATCTTTTATAAGATAATTATCAGCTTTAATTTCACCATTTACCTTTATAATTGGTTCTAATATCTTTTTTTCATCATTAATTTTTACCTCTATATTTTTATATTCTTTTTTTAAATTTTCTATATAAAAAACAGCATCTCTTCCTGCTCTTTTATAAATAATTTCTATCTCATCATTATCAAATATTTCATCTTCTAAACTTCTTTTTTCACCATTTACTTTTATAGTTGCAAGCTGTCCTATTTCCCCTTTTTCAAATCTCAATTTACCATTTAATTTGAATGTAATTGGATTCCCAGAACTGCTATATAGTTTTTTCATACTTAGCCCAGAAGACAACAGTGTATCTCTTAAAGTTATACTATTTTTAAATGAAAAAACTCTGTGTGAAATCCTATTAATTGTTACAGATATTATTTTAAATCCTCTTCCGTTTATTGCCATATTTGCAATCCCAACAGGTGTAATAAATTCTGCTGTTGTAAGCATATTTGTTTTATCTACCATATTTTTTATTATTTCTGTTCCTCTTACAGCTACTCTTTGTATTGGCAATGAAATAGCTTCACTTAAATTTTCTCTCAATAGCGGAATTAAGCTTCCTCCACCTATTAATATAATAGCTTGAGGTGCTTTCCCATTTAATTCGAGAATTTTATCAGCAATTTTATGTGATAATTCATGTATTACAGGTTCTATTTTCCCTAATATCTCTTTTTTATCTATTTCATATTCCATTCCTAAAATATCTGTATACCCAACTTTTTCTATATCTTTATTTAATTCTCTTTTTATTTTTTCAGCTTCTGAAAAATCTAATATATACTCTTCTGATATTTTTTCTGTTATTTCGTCCCCAGCCATTGGAACCATCTCATATCCAATTATTTTACCACTTTTAGTAACAGCAATATCTGATGTGCCTGCCCCTATATCTACCAATGCTAAGTTAAGTTTCCTCATATCTTCTGAAATTACCACACTTATTGCTGCAATTGGTTCTAATGTTAAATTAATTATCTCCAAATTAACTTTTTTCGCCATTGTGAATATACTATCCACAACTATTTTAGGTAAAAATGTAGCTAAAACTTCTACTTCTAATTTGCTTCCTTTTTGCAACTTTGGATTTTTTATATATTCATTATCCAATTTATATTCGCTTACAGTGTAACCTACACAATGATATTCTTTATATTTTTCACTTAAATTTATCATACTATTTTGTACTGCTATTAATTCTAAAGTAGCCACATTTTCTTCAGTTATTTCATATTTTGGATTAAATTCTTTTTCAGCTTTAGCACTTGATGTTACCAATGCTCTTCCTGCTACTGCTACTGCCACTTGTGTTACTCTGTTTTCTTCTCCATTTTCTATACTTTCTTTTATTTTTAATACCGTTTCAGATACTTTTTCTATATCATGAATTTGACCATCTTCCATAGCTCTTGTTTCATGCTCTAATGTTATTGATTTTTTTATTATAATTTTATTTTCTTCATAATCGACTAATAATCCAACTACATTTCTAGTCCCAACATCAAGAGCAAATAAATTTTTCATTGTATACCTCCAAAATCGTATGCTTTTATTTTAATTCAGCAACTGTTACTCCTAATCCGCCTTCATTCATATTCCCATCTCTAAAACTTGCAATATATCTGCTTGTTTTTATATACTTTTGTATTCCTATTCTTAATTTACCAGTCCCTTTTCCGTGAATAATATAAATTTCTTGATAATTATTTAGCATTGCTTTGTCCAAATAGTTATCTAAGTCAATTATTGCTTCGTCTAAAGTTTCTCCTCTTAAATCAATTTCACTTCTAACTCTTGACTTTGTAAATGCATAATTTTTTGACCTGCTTTTTTGTTTTTTCTTTTTTTCAATTTTTTTCACATCATCTATTGAAACCATTAATTTTAATATCCCTGCTTGTACCTGTATTTCTCCTTTTGATTCCATAACTTTTAAAACTATTGCATTTTGACCTAATTTTGTTAAAAATACATCTTCCCCAACTTTTATATCTATATGTTTGTTTCTTTTTTTGATTATTTTTACTGTTTTTTCTTTGTCTTCTACTAAAGATTTTCTTAACATATTTAAACTTTTTTGTGTCTCTTTTGCATCTTGTTTTATATTTTCTTCTTTTTGAATTTTATCTACCAAAGCTTTTGCTTTCATCTGCATATTTTTCAGTAATTCATCTGCTTTATCATACGCTTCTTTTAATGTATTATTTTTCTCTTTTTCTATCTCTTCTAATTTTTCTTCATATTCTCTAGTTTTTTTTTCAAAATCTGCTTTAAGTTCCTCTACTTTCAATTTTTCTGCTTCTATTTCTCTGCTTTTCTCTTCTATATTTCTTATCATATTTTCTACTTTTTTATCTTCTTCGCTTATATATTTTTCTGCTCTTTCTATTATATCAGGTTTTAATCCTAATTTTTTAGCAATTATAAGTGCATTACTTTTCCCAGGTATCCCCATTAATAGTTTATAAGTTGGAGATAACGTCTCTACATCAAATTCCATAGATGCAGTTTCTATCCCCTCTTCATTATATCCATAAGCTTTTACTTCACTATAATGAGTCGTTACTATTAATTTAGCATTTTTAGATTTTATATAATCAACAACTGCCATTGCAAAAGCTGCACCTTCTATAGGGTCTGTTCCAGAACCTAATTCATCTAATAATATCAAACTATTTCTAGTGGTTTTTTCTGTAATTGTTTTTATATTCTTTAAATGTGATGAAAATGAGCTTAAACTTTGCTCAATGCTTTGTTCATCTCCAATATCTGCATAAACTCCATTAAACATCCCAATATCACTTTGTTCATCTGCTGGTACAGGTATTCCAGATAGTGCCATAATAGTTATTAATCCTGCTGTTTTTAATGTAACTGTTTTCCCACCTGTATTAGGCCCGGTAATTAACATTATATTATATTTTTTACCAACTTCAAATGTAAGTGGAACGCTCTCTTCTTTCCTTAACAAAGGATGTCTTGCTTTTATTAATTTAAGATATTCTCTATCATTATATTTAGGTATTTTACAATCATTTTCTATAGAATACATTGCTTTTGAATTTAAAAAATCTATTTCTAAAATGTTTTCTGCTAAATTTTCAATTCCATCTCTATTATTTCTAATTGTATCTGTTAATCTAAGTAATAATTTTCTTATCTCTTCTCTTTCCCTTACTTCAAGTTCTCTTATTTTATTGTTTAAAGATACTACGCTAAGTGGCTCTATATAAATAGTTGCTCCACTACTAGACCTATCATGTTCTATTCCTTTTATTTGCCCTTTAAAATCTGCTTTTATTGGAATTACACATCTTCCATCTCTTATTGTAACTATTTTTTCTTGAATAGCTTTTGCATTATTTGGATTATTTACAATTTCGTCAAATTTTCTATTAATAGTATCATTTATAGATTTTTTTTGTCTTCTTATCTCTCTAATTTCTAAAGAAGCATCATCTTTTATCTCTTTATTTTCATCTACAACTTTGCTTATTAGTTCTTCTATCCCTTTATATATTGGAACATCTTTAAAAAATAGATATAATGCCCTATATTTATCTTTTAAACTTTCTATCTTATTTTTTGCTCTTCTAAAAAGCTTTAAATTTTCATTTATATAATAAAATTCTTCTGGTGAAAGATATGTACCAATAAGTTCTGTTTTTTCTATTACATTTTTTATATTTTTTAATCCTTCTAGCTCAATTCCAGCATCATATCTAAGTAAATCCATATAATCTTCAATTATTTTCATACTTTTTTTTATTTCATTTATATCTTTTAAAGGCTCTAAATTTAATATTCTATTTTGAACTTCTTCTGTATATACAAATCCTGATATAATATTTCTTATTTTATCAAATTCTAAAACTCTATAATCGTGATTGTCCATTATTCCTCCATGTTGTTTTGTGAGTAAAATCATAAAATTAAAAAAATAGCATAAGAACGTTTAAAAAATAATTTTCTCATATTTTGTTGTAAAAATGCTTGAAACGTTGCATACGTTGGGCGTAGTTTTTTATGTGGTTTTCATAAAAGAACCTTGAGCCTTTTAAAACAAAAAGGATAAGTTATTTTTAAGCCATTCCATAGCTTATTTTCTAAATAAATTTATACTTTCCTAACAAATTAAAATTTATAGTATATTTTTTTATATTATAGCATATAACATAGTTTTTTTCTATTTTTTTATAGGAATTTTATAGAATTTCGAAATGACAGTCTTATAGAACTAGGTCGATTTTTTAAGAGTTTATAGGATAATAATGTGTTCAGACTTTCTTAGAAAAAAGGGATGAATCATAACCATTTTTCTAAGAAAGAACTGGAAATTTATTTGTTCATAAGCGTAGCTTATTTTTCATTTACTAGAAAGTATAAATTTCTTCAGAAAATAAGCTACACCATTTTTTTGAAATATGCAATTTTTCAAGGCAAAATTTTTCAGAAACCAAAAATTTAGAAAAATATTTATACTCTACCAGATGAAGCGTAGTTTATTTTTTATTGTACTTACACATAATTTTTTCTAAATTTTCTTCTGTTACAAATTCATCTAATATTTTTAAAATAACAGTTAAATTCTCATCTATGTCTTCTCTTTCTGATTTACTAAATCTACCCAACACATAATTTACTGTTGCTTCTCTACTTTTGGATTTTCCTATTCCAACTTTTATTCTTGGAAATTTATCTCCAATATGTGAAATAATTGATTTTATACCATTATGTCCGCCTGCGCTTCCTTTTAATCTAATTCTTAATTTACCAATATCTAAATCCATATCATCATACACTACAATAATATCTTTTTCAGGATTTATTTTATAAAAATTTACTGCTTCCACTACAGAATTTCCGCTTAAATTCATAAATGTTTGTGGTTGTAATAATATTAATTTTTCCCCTTTATAATTTATTTCCCCAACTATTCCTTTAAATTTATTTTTAAAATTCGAAACTCCAATGTCATCTGCAAATTTTTTTATTGCTGCAAATCCTATATTATGTCTTGTATCTTTATATTCTTTACCTGGATTTCCTAGTCCTATTATTAATTTCATATTTCACACCTCTATTTTTATTTTTAACTTATAAAATCATATCATTTTTATATTAAAAAGTCAAAAGTAATATGAAAAGGATAGTGTCAAGTTTTTGTAGGAAAAACAATTTCAATTAAAAATTACAAATTTTATTCATTTAATTATACACTGCTTATTCTTTTAATCACATTTTTATATTCTAGCTACATATTTTATAATTCTTTTTCTTATTCTTTTATACTTAAATAATTTATATTTTGAAAATATAAATTAAGTAAAAATAATCCCCCAAAACAAGGAATTACCAATAAAGTAAATGATACGTTTTGAGAAAATATATCTCCTAATTTACCAAAAATTATATAAATTAATCCCGTAATAACTGAAGATGTAAAAGAAAACAATGATAGCAAAGAACTTCTGGATTCACTTGGAATCATCTTTTGAATAAAATTATCTTGTGAAATGTATGATATATCTGATAAAGCAGTTACTAATAATAAAACAATTAAACTTATAAAGCTATTATTAAAAATCAATAATAATAATAACAAAATATATAATATCGAAGAAGTTAATAAAATTTTATTAATTTTAAATTTAGAATTAATTTTTATAGAAATCTTATGCATTATAGCCGTTAGTATTTGTAAACTACCATAAATTAGAGCTATTTTTTCTATAGATAATTTTTGTGAATCAAATAAAGATTGACTTATAATGTAATAATAAGATGCAACAGCTTCTAATATAGAAGTTGCAATAATTAAAAGCCATAATTTATTAGCTTCTTCTTTTTCAAAAAAATTAATTAACTCTTTTAAAAAATCTATACTTTTCATATTAGATGTATCTATTATACTATCTCCTTTTTTTTCATAAACAAAAAGTAAAAAAATCCCTCCAATTAAAGTTGCTGTAAGAGTAGAAATATAAACAATTTCCCATGATATATTTTGGAGAAAAGCTCCTACTATAATTGATATTCCCAATAAAAAATTAACAATAGTGCTAGTATTCCCACTATATTTTAAATACTTATCTTCTTTTCCGTATAATTTTAAACTATCATAAAAAATAGCAGAATAAGTTCCAGAAAAAAAAGACATTGATATCCCCTCAAAAACAAAACTAATCCATATGGTAATAAAGTTATAATGAAAAATCATAAGTAATAAACTTAATATATTAAAAAAAACTGATATTAATAAAGTATTCTTTCTTCCCATTCTATCTCCTATTACTCCTGAAGGAAATTCAGTAAAAAATATAACAAAAAAGAGAGAAGATTGCAATAATCCTATTTTCATATTTGATATTCCTAAATAAATTAAAAACAAAATAAAAATCCCTCTTTGAAACACTAAAGAAGAAAAGCAATCCAATAAAACTAGATATTTAATATTTTTTTTATATTTAATATTCAATATTATTCACACCAACTTTCAATTCAATATTTTATAAATTTTTATATCTATTTTATGGTTCAACCACAAAAAGGTATTTTTAACCTTTTTTCAAAAAATCAGTCTAATAGAATCAATGGTTTGAGCAACAGTAATTTTAGAAAAAATATTAAAATTATAGTTCTTGTGGTCTAACCATTTTATAATAAATTTAACCCGAGTTTTATATTTGCCACTACATTGAGATTCCTGGTATTTTTTTGCATTAAGCCCTTAATTCCATTGAATTCGATTTGAAAAAAATTTAAAATTTTCTAACTGTTACAAAATCACATAAAACTCGGGTTAATAAGGAATGGCTTAAAAATAACCTTCCGATTTTGTTATAAAAGGCTCAAGGTTCTTTTATGAAAACCACATAAAAAACTACGCCCAACGTATGCAACGTTTCAACCATTTTTATAACAAAATATGAGAAAATTATTTTTTAAACGTTCCTTAATGTATTAAATTTTTTAATATATATGTTAATTGAGTATCTACACCATTTATTATATCATCAATTTTAGGCCTCACTATAATATCTGGAATAACTCCTCTTTTTATCTTCTTTTCACTTGGATCACTTAAATATTTATTTGAAATAGATATCAAAGTTTTAGTATACTTCGTTCTAAAAGAAATTGCATTTCCATAATCACTATATCTAGTTCCACTTTCTTCGCCTATAATTGTTCCTAATTTATAAGCTTGGACCATTCCTAAAAATGAAGTTGCACTTGAAAAACTTCCTCCATTTGCAAGAACAAATACCTTCCCACTATATCTGTTTATACCACATACTTCTTTTACATTACTTTTTAAAATTTTTCCATTTTGTTTATCAGTTATTTCATTTCAGTTGTAACTATTCTTATGAATACCATATTTGTTTTGATCTTTTTTTAACTCTTTACAAACCTTTACTTGAATATAAGAAAACACTCTGATTTTTTTATTTGTAATATATCTGCCTAATAATTCACCACAATCACTATTTCCACCGCCATTATCTCTAATATCTATTATTAAATTATTTATCCTTTTCTTTTTTAATTCCGAAAATGATTTCTCTAAAAAAGAAAAATACTCTTGATCATAATCAAATGTTTTTATTCTCATAATTGCTACTTTTGATGAAATTTGTTTAAAACTATATTTCTTCTCTTCTTTTATAAATATTTTTTTATACTCTTTTACACCAATTCCATTTATAATTTTTTTCTTTATAAGATTATCTTTTTTATCTCTATAAACGATTTCATACTGCTTTGTAGGGTTATATAATAAATAATAATACATAAAAAACTCATTATTTAATTTGAATTTTTTCCAACCAATTGTATCATAAGATATATGCTCAGATATATTTTTTATAATTCTATCAACAGGATTATTATTTATTTTTAAAATTAGAGAACCTTTGGTTATTTTATTATTATAATCTTTTATCAAATATACTTTATTTCCGATTATATAAAATTTAAAAGGTAAGAATTTAACATCTCTCTTTAAAAATTTTCCTAATTCTAGGAAAACTGTAGTATGCCCATCTTTAATTTTAGCCATCAAAGAAGCTAAAAATGCAACTGCTTCTCTCTCAGAAATAGTATCATTGAATTTTTTGAATTTTTTTTCTATATAGTTATTCAATTCTTCTTTTTTTACACGAGCATAAAAATTTACATGAATGTCTTCTCCTTTTTTCACTACATCTTTTACTTCTTTTAAAAACATCTCCTTACTTATCGCTGCATTAGTCAAATTACTAAAATAAAACATTGCCAAAAATATAAAAACCATTTTTTTCATATTATACTCCTCCCTATTGTAATGGTAGTGTCAAATAAAGTTGCCTTTTTAAGCCACTATCCTTTATATTTATTATCTTTGTACGTTATATTTGAATCCTCCCCCAAAACAAATGACTATTTAGGAACGGCTTAAAAATAACCTTCCGATTTTGTTTTAAAATACGCAACGATTCAAGCGTTTTTATAACAAAATATAAAAAAATATTTTTTAAACGTTCTTTAATGCTAAATTTTATTTCTATACAATAATTTTTAATGTAATTTTAAATACTTTTCCCACACCAACTTTCTCCTACAATAGCTATTTTTTATAGTTTTGTTTTTTTAGTCTATTTTTCCGGAATTATAGTCAATATACTATGATCCGGTAATACATAATAATTGCTTCCTCTGCTTATTTCTTGTCGTACATTCTCAAGATCAAAATTCATCTCTTTTTTATTGCCATTTCGATCAATATATTTTAATTTTACATATTTTTCTTCATCTTCTAAATGCTTCCATCCTTTAATATCGTGCTCTTTTAAATATTTATCAATTTCCTGTTTTATTATCTCCATATTTTGAGCATTAATATTAATTTCATTTAAACTTAAAATAGTTTCTCCATTGCTTTTTAAGATGTAGTTTAAATTTTTTTTATAAATATAGTTCATCAGTTCATTTTTTTGTATAAAATTAGATCCATAAACTGAAATAAAAGCTTTTTTATTAACCTCTTCAATAAATTTATTTACCACATTATAATACTCTATTGAATTTTTAGTTGACATCAACATCCTTAAATACTTTTCTTTTAATTCAGATTCAATATTAAAATAATTATCATTATTATTTAATATTTTTACTATAAATAAAAAATTAAATATTTTTAGCGAAGTAGTCAGTCTTGGAATTGGTTTTATTTTATACCACCAATTATCAATATAGTTATTTTTAAATTCTTTTTCAAAATTCTTTTTATTAAAAATATGCCAATTACTACTTTCAATATGATATACTATAGAATTATCAATTAATTCTTCCATAAATTTCAAAGGAAAGTAATAATATTCTCCTTCTTTTATAAATTTTTGTTCATAATTATTTAATTTTCTATTATTTTTAACAATTTCATTTTTTGATATATTAAATATTAAATTGTTGCCTGCATTCATTTCAGAAATTCTTATTTTATCATCTGTTTCCTTTTTTTCAAGTTTATTATTTATAACTTTAAGTATCTTATATGCACTATTAATAGAAATAAAATCAATTCCTTTAAATTCTCTAATATTAATATTTTTTACTTTTATTCCATAATTTGCTTTTTGTCCTAAAAGTGTTGAATCTAAAAATATATTTATACCACTTGCTATATCTTTTTTAAACATTTCATAATTTAATTTTAATTTTTTCTTTACTCCTTTATAGTTAATTTCTATTTCAACTTTATTTTCTCCATAGAAATATAGTTTTCCGTCATTTGTTATTTCTGCCTTTGTATCCCCAATAATTTTATAATCAGCTAAATTATAAAGAGAATATTTCAAACCGTTATTCCATTTGATAATTGGATTTATCTGAATATAACTTCCATAAGCTTTTACAACATAATACTCAACATCAATATCCGCTATATCTTTCTTATCTTTTCCAAAAAAAAATATATACGGATATTCAACCCTTTCACTCCAAGCCTCTGGTGTATGATCTTTATCTTTTGCTTCAAAATACAATATATCTTTTCCAAGTATATATCCCTTTCTTTCAAGTATATCTATTATATTTTTCAAACCATACATATAGAATCCTCTACCACCTTCTTTAGTCCCTCCATCAAGCCAAATTTTAATATCTTTTTTGGGTTGTTTCTCTAAAAATTCATACAATCCTTCAAACTGCGGTAAAGATATAGCTCCTGCCATTGATATCAAATCCGAATTTAAAATTGTCAACATCAAAGATGAACTAGCGCCACCTGAAGAACCCATTATTGCTCGATTTTTTCTATTTGCTAAAGTTCTATACTTGCCATCAATAAAAGAAATTATTTTTCTAATATTAGGAAATCTACTATATATTCCAACAACAATTACTTCTGGAATTTTTTTTTCTTTAATTAATCTACTTATATTTTCATCTATCTTCCATTCACCATCTGAAGCTGTACTTTTACAAAACATATCCTGTCCATCTAACATATATATTACGGGATAGTTTTTATTTGTATTTTTGTAGTTTTCAGGAAGTAATATTTGCATTTTAAAACCATCAACTTCATCAAGTTCTATATTTTTCATCTTTGCAACGCCACTTATCTCTCTTCCTTTACTCTTCCTTTTTTTCTTATCAACCAAAACAACTTTAAAAGTAAATCCAAGCATAGGAGGAATTGAAATTTCTATATCTTATTATTACTTTCCAATTTTTTTATCTTCTTAAATTTTACTCCTACACTCCTTTTCATATATACTTCAATATGATCTAAACTTTCATCTTTTTCAACATTCCAAGATAATTTTATTTTATTAATCTCAGATTTTAATTGTAAATTATTTACTTCTTTTTTATAAGGTAATTCTGTATTACTATTTTTATAAGTTAAATTGGCACATCCTATAATTAAAATATTTAAAAACAGTAATAAAAGTAATTTTTTCAATTATATTTCCTCCTTAAAATACTAATTTTTGTAAAAGATATTATTTCACTAAAATTTCATAAAAGTTTTAAATTTACATTTTTATTTTTTCTAAAAATAATTGTTCTATTTTATCAAATTCACATTTTAAGTTTTTTTCCATTCTAATATAGTAAGTGTTTTTTATCTTTTTTTCTATCCACCCAATATCTTTAATTAAAATTTTAATAAATTTATACCTTTTTTCTTCTACTTTTTCTGAATAAATTTTATTGCATTATTTATATTTTTTATAATTAAATTTTCCAATGACCATCTAACCATTCTAACTTCACTCTCCCAATAAAATCTAAAATTAATAAAATTGTTTTTTAGTTATACTTTTTTCTAAATTTATATCCATTTTTAGCTTTTTCAATTTCTTTATAATCAATTACAGTTTTTATTTTTTTCCCTTTAAAACTTATCTCTACTTTTGAATTTTTTTTAGCAATAGGTTTAAATTTCCAACTACTGTTAATAAATTCAACTCTTCCATCTAAACTCTTATACTTTGCTCCATCAAAAAGTGTGTATTTAGCTCCACTTTCTGTTTCAACTATAGCATTAAGATAATAATCAAAGCCTGTTCCTTTATCATTTATTACATGAGATACATTACTTGTAACATTTAACATTTTTGTTCCTTTTGGATTTAGAAATGTCATTATTGGATATATTATAAACTTTTTCCAGTTATTATAGTCATGATATCCATCACTATCTTGATAGAAAAAAATATTTTTTCCATATTTATATCCTTGATTTGACCACAATTTAAGTAACCTAAATGTTTCATCTCCATATTCATGAGTTCCTTGAGAAATCCATATCCTTATATTACGTTTCCCAATTTTTTTAATATCATCTAAAAATTGATATTCTCCCGAATCAAATGATAACGACAAAGCTCCCGCAAATGAAAATATATCATCATAATTATAAAGTAGCCATAAAGATATGTAAGCTCCATATGAAAATCCGATTAAACCCCGGTTTTCTCTATTTGGAATTGTTCTATATTTAGTGTCAATAAAAGGAATAATTTTATTAACAACATAATTTCCATATTCTTTAGAAAGAGATTTTTCATTTTGTCCCAAATAAGGAACATACTCTTGTCTTCTTTTGTTTGTTGAATAAATCGCAACTACTATAACCTCTTTCATCTTTCCAGATTTTACATATTTATCTATGCTCTCATCAACCATACAGTCCATTCCTTCCGCATATTTTATTAGCATAGCCTGACCATCTTGTGCATAAATAACTGGATATCTCTTGTCCAAATTTTTATTATATCCAGGCGGAAGATACACCGCTACTTTCCTCCCACCTATTTTTTCCATAATAATATTTTTCTGAATTTTATAAACCCTATTAAACTCTCTTTTAATCTCAGTTCCATCCTCATATTGTACAATAAAAGAATAGTTAAAAGTCTCATAAGCAGGATGTTCAAAATCATATCTATTTTTCTTTGGTGATATTTTAATAGGCTCTTCAATATCATCTTTGCTTATAATCTCAAGTTCTCCTATATTCCCACTATACTCTTTTTTCTTTAATATTATCTTTTTACATTTTTTAGGTGAATATATTTTCCATTTAAGTGTCAAGTGTGAAGATTCTCCCTCAAGTGTTACAAATTTAAATCCTTTTTCATATTTGCCCGAACTCACCTTTTTTTCTCTTATAGAAAGTATCGTACACCCTGCCATTGCAATTCCAAAAATTATAATTATCACAACTATTTTGATATTCCTCATTAAACTCCCCCTTACCTTCTTATCCCAAGCCTTTTTTCCTCGTTATTTATCTCTTTTTTTTCAATTTTTATTTTCTTTTTTATATTCCCATACTTTACTTCAATTTCAAAATCCTTATTCTGTAAAAATTTAAAATTCCCCCATTTATCTATGTTTCCCGCTTTATTATCTAAACTAAAATATTCTGCACTCCCAAGTAGTGAATATTTCACACCATCATCTAAAATAGCTACAGGATTTACCATTTCCGAAAGTTCATTTGTTCGAGAAGATACTCCTACTTCTACTTCAGGTTTTATTTCAACTACTTTTCTTTCTAATTTTTTCCCTTTAAATAGAAGTATTGGATATTCTATTCTTTCTTTCCATGAAGTAGAAAAATGTTCTCCATCTTTTACTTCATAATAAAATAGATCTTTTCCATACACATACCCTTTTGAAAGCAATATCTTAATCATCTTTCTTGGCTTTGGGTCCCATTCACTTGTTCCAACATCAATCCATATTTTTACATTTTTTTTCGGAGTATTTTTCATCTCTTCAAATATTTTATCATTTCCAAGTTCATATGAAGGTGAAACAGAAACTATCATAGAAAAAAGATTGCTATAGTTTATCCCTTCCCATAATGAGTATAATCCAGCTGTAGAACACCCTACAACTGCTCTATTTTCTTTTGTAGGAATTGTTCTATATTTACCATCTATATATGGAATAAGTTTTTTTTCTATAAAATCACCTAACTCTTTTGATTTTGATTTTTTAAAATTTCCATACTTCTGCTGCTGTTTATCTTCATATGGAATATATTCTTCAGCCCTATTTCTATTATAGATGGCAACTACTATACTCTCTTCTACCTTGTCTTTTGCAATAAGTCTATCCATTATTTTATCTATTTCCCAGTTGTTACCCAAATATGTCGTAGTAAACATAGACTGCCCATCATGCATATATATAACAGGATACCTTTTACTTTTATCTTTTTTATAACTTGGAGGCAAGTATATCTCCATTTTTCTTCCATCAACTTCATCTAAAAACACACTATCATGCTTTGCTGTAGCTGTTATACTTTTCCCTTTACTTTCAGTTCCATCTTTATATTTTAAACTTACTTTATACTCCATTAAAAGGTATGCAGGATGTTCAATTTCAATGGAATTTTCATTTGGAGAAAGCTCTCTAATACGTTTAAAATATTTTCTAAAATCATCATAATTTCTTTTTATCTCTATTTTGGCAACTCTCTTATCTTTTATCGTATCCCATGTCAGTTTTATTTTTTTAATTCCTTCTTCCACTCTCAAGTTTTTTACTTCACTTTGTTTTTCTACACGTAGCGAACTACATCCTATAATAAAAAACAATGCAAAAATTACGATAAATATAATTTTTTTCATATTTCCTCCTACTAAATTTTTAAATTATTTTATAATTTTTTCTTCAATAACTTTTTCATTTTCACCAATAAGTCTTATCTTAAGCTCATACTTTTTATCAAAATCAAGTTTAGTATCAAATTTTTCAAGATACGCTGGTTGATAACCAATATATTTAAACTTATCTTTTTCCCGTTGTTTTGCCCATACCTCTATACGATTTGATGACTCATACCTATTTAGTTTCCAATTTAAAATGATTTTTCCATTATTTATATTCCAATTTAAAGAATCTATTTTTATACTTGTATTTTTAATTATCTTAGTTTTTTTATATGGTAATACTTCTACTATTTTTTCAACATTACTATAAGTTACTTTTACACGACATGGTAAATTATTCAAAAATTTAAATTCCCCATACTTATTAATTTTTCCATTTTCCTTATCAATAACTTCATATTTTGCTAAATCCATAAGCGAATACTGTATCCCACGTTTTGTTGTAAATACAGGATTTATAATAGTTGTTACCCTACCAGGTTTATAACTTTCAGGAGTACCATATGGTCTTGGTTCTACTCCAAATCCATAAATTCTTTCAATTTCAATTCTAAATTCACCATTATCATCAGTACCATTTTCAAAAAATAAAAGTGGGTCCATTTCTATTTTTCTCCATGAGTCTACATGATGATATTCATCATTTCCTTCATAGTATATTATATCTTTACCATACTTATAACCTATATTTTCATATGCTTTTACCGCCATTCTTCCATTCATTTGCCATTCATTTGTTCCTGTAAATATATAGACTTTTTTATCTGTTTTTTTATTATTTTTGATTTTTTCTATTTCAGCAAAATCACCTACATAAAAAGCTGGAGATAAAGAAGCACTATTTTTAAACAGTTTTGGGTAAGTTTCACCTATATAGTTTGAAAGAAGCCCACCATGTGATACTACATATATAGTTCTTCCATCTGCTCTTTTTATTGTTCTATATTTCTTATCAACATAAGGAATTACTTTTTCTGCTATAAATTTTGAATATTCTACTCCACCAGGATTTGCTACACCTGCATTTTTTACATCTTTATATGGAAGAAATCTTCTATATCTGTCCACGGGACTCTCTATTCCAATAACTATCATATCACTAAGTTTATCCTTGTTTAGTTCAATCATTTCATCAAACATCAATTCATCTTCACTCATATTTAGCTCAAAATTATCCATACCATCTAAAAGATATACCACAGGATATTTTTTTTCTTTGTTAGTATTATAATTTTTAGGAAGTATAACCTCTAATTCAATTCCTAAACCATTATCTAATATTACTGAATTATGCTTTCCAATTACATCAAATGTATCACTTTTCTTTTGTATTCCATCTTTGTATGTAATTTTAAAATAGTATTTTAACTTTGCAAATGTTGGTTGTTGAACATCTGTAAAATCATAATCAAAAGGTAATTCTTTTAGCTTATAATATTTATTACTAGCATATTCCAAATTTCTAAAAAGTTCTATCTTTTCAATATTGTTTTTATTTTGTAAATTCCATTTAATTCTTGAAAATTTATCTCCTGATTCAATTGTTATTTGAGTTGGCATATACTTAATTTGTGTTTTGCTTTTATCTTTTTCTAATGAAGTACATGCAATCATTGTTGACAATAAAAAAATCATAAATATATATTTCATCATTAACTCCTCTCTTATTTTTGAATTGACAATTTTTTCTTTTTTTTCATTCTATCATGTCCGAGTTTTTTTATATGATTTATTAAATAACCTATCCAACTTTCCTAACAAAAAATAAACCACACCTATTTTTTCTAAGAACTAAATATGAAATTATTTATCCACTCCTCAATTAATCTTTAACCTTTTCCATTCCTTTACTCTTTTTCTAACAACACTTTTGCATTCTTAGGATAATTTAATTTTTCTAATATTTTATACAATTTGCTATATTCCTCTATTGTATAAATATGAGAATTATACCTCACTACAGTATCCAATATGATTTTATTTCCACCATTACTATTACCTATTTTCAAATCTCTTTTTATCAACATATTTTTTTCTTTTATTTCCAATGATTTTGGTGCTATTCTTACTTTGTAATTTGCTGGATATTCTATGCTAATATTGTTTTTTCTCAATATATCACTAACTAATTCAAATGGATATTTCCTTACATTTTCAAATAGATCTAACATATCCAATCTATATGGCAAATCAAAATATATGAAATCCCCATCTATTGAAGCAAAATTTGTATATTTATATGTGTAACTTATTTTTACTGGACTACCTAATTCTACATCCATTTGCTTACTTATTGGATAAGCATTTTGAGAAATCATTCCTAATTCTTTTTGATAATCCTGTTGTTTCATTATAGGAGTCATATATTTATATTTTTCTCTTTCTCCAATTGCATTTATTCCATAAAAATATATTGTCTTATTAATTAATGCATCTCCATTTAAATCAATTTTTATATTATAGCTTTTCTCTATTCTTGTAATATTTTTTTCAATTGATTTAACATTTACAAATTCAGGTTTTCCTGTATCTAATATTAATCCTATATTATTTTCAATTACACTCTCGCCTAATTTTGAAAATTCATTTGTAGCATCTACAAAATAATCTTTATTATCTATGGTAACTTTTGAAATAGCATAATTAAATCTATTCATATCTATCCCTTTTTTTACATCATCCCATACAAGTTTATCTGAGCCTAATATCACTATTTCCCCAGAAATACCTTCCTCTTTTAATAATAATAAAAATAAATTTTCTATATCCAACGAAGTTCCATATCCTCTTGTTAATATCTCTTTTGGAGAACTTGCTTCAAAATCTAGCAAATTATCAATATATTTTATCTCTATATGTTTAGCTATAAAATCTTGTATAATCTCTTCTTTTTTCATATTTGTCATATCTTTGGTTATTAATTTATCCAATACTTTTTCTTTTATCTCTTTTAATATTTGTAAATTTTCTTTACTTTTATTTATTTTTATAAATTTTCCTAATAATTCATCTCTGTATTCTGCCCAATTGTTATAATTTGTAAAAATAACAGTTGGCATAAATTTTAAGCTTTCTGGTATATTACTTTCATCTAAAATCTGTGGCATAAACTTTTCACTAAATTTTATTATTTTCCTATCTTTAGCTATATTATCCATATATTCCATTTTAGTATTCCAGTTAAATTTTGTTATATTAAAATTCATATCTTTTGGTATATTTATAATTTCAACTTTATTATAAACTGCTTCTCTACTTGCAAAATTTACAGTTCCTGATATTTTTTGTTTTTTATTATTTTTTATTGTATATTCTATATCTATAATATCGCCCTCATTTACCGCTGGAAAAGCTATTACCTCCATTTTATGTGCCGCATATTTCATTAACCCTACATCTGAAGGTGCATCTATTATTCTAATATTTTTACTTTTATCTACTGCAATTTCTTTTATTCCACTCTTACTAATTTTTACTGTCTTTGCATTAATAATATCTACTTTTTCAAATCTTTTATCAAATTTTATCTTATATTCCGAACTTGCTTTTTTCCCTTTATAATTTAATATCCTTTTTATTATATGTTTTTTTATTATATAGCTATTATCCTTGTTAAAAATTATACTTTCTCTATCCAACAATGTTACTACAGAAGCGTTTGGATATCTTTTCATATCTATCTTTGTGTTATATATACTATTTGTTTCTGAAAAAATCATACTAAACATCATAAAAAACCAAATTAAAATAATCTTCTTCACTTTTACTCTCCTTTTTTCTTTATTTTTTTAAGAAATTCTTTATTATAATATATTTTTTATTATAGCTCTCTTCCTCTTTTAAATACTCTTTTAATTTCAAATATTCTTTTGTAGAATATTCCAATTTATCTAATGTCATATATTTATAACTTATAATTTTGCCTTTATCTGTAATATATTTAGAATAAAAAGTATGCCCATTCTCATTTATATCCATTGTACTTGGAACGAATTTTATTACAAAATTTTTATTCTCGCTATTATAAATAATCTTTTCTGAAATTGAAGCTGTAAATCTATTTTTCAAAGGATATTTTCGCATTGGTAATTTGACATCTCCTAATGCCCAATTATATAATCCTAATATCCTTGAAAATTTAGGCAACTTTATCATACTATATTCATTTCCACTTATAATATAATCAGAAATTTTATATTCAACTGATAATTTTAATGTAGAACTATCTCTTAATAAATTATTAGGTAACAACTCATATTTTTCTAATTTTGCTGTTTTAGATAAAATATTTAAAACTCTTTTTATAAATTTATCTTTTTCATCTTTATTTAATCTTGCAAAATATCCTCTATAAGCTCCATCATTTATTCCTAAAAATTCTATATTGGTTTTACATTGAAATTCTCCATTAATATTTTTTATATTTGTTACTATTTTTAATTTATTTTTTACAGCTTCTATTACAGGTGTAGTTTTTAATAAATCTCCATATTTTTTTGCAATTAAGTATGATTTGTCCATTTCATAATCTGGAAATAGTTTCTTGGTAGTCTCATCAGTAGGGTCCATTAAAATATATTTCCCATTTAATTTCACTGTGGCAATCGCATGATTAAAATATGGAATTGGAACTTCTTTGTCTAATTTATCTCCTACTTTTACTAAAACCATATTTGCTTCAAATCCTTGACTTCTAAGCATTGCAACTATTAATGCTGCTTTATCTCTACATACTCCTGTCATCTCTTTCAAAGTTAAATCTGTAGAATTAGGTTCTAATCCTGGTCTATTCTTTTCATTGGTAATTCCCATATATCTTATTTTTCTTGATACAAAGAAAAATATATTTTTAATTTTTTCCATATCTGTTTTAGAATTCAAAACTAAACTTTCAGCTTTTTTTCTTATTGATTCATCTATTATTATTTTGGGTTCTGATAAATTAAAATACCATTTTGAAATCTCTTCCCAACTACTATTAGTTGTAACTATCCATTTCATAGCAACTTGAGTTATAGATGGCATTGAAGGTTCTGGTATAATTTGAGGTATATTTTTTTCTTCTAATTCATAAATTATATTTTTATCATTACTTTTTTTGGTTAATTTATATTTATCTTTCAAACCATTTAAAACAACTGAATATTTTAAATCTTTTTCTTTTGGTGCTATGATTTTATATTTCGCTTTAATTATAGGATATTCATTTCGCAATAAATAAAAATCTGAAAAATTATCTTTTATCATAGTTTTAAAGTTATTATGCTCTACTTTATAATATAAATAATCTCCTACCTCTAAATTTGGTATTTTTAATATTAATAATTTCTGACTTTTGTCATATATATTTGACTGTGCAGATTCTGGTGAAATTTGTATTTTTGAATTTTTAGATATATTAATCTCTAATTTCTTTCCATCTTTTTTTATTAAATATGCTTCTTTCAAAAGTAATTTTTCATAATTACTATCATAATTTAATACAACATTTTCATTTTCATTTTTTCCTTTTTCGTCTAAAATTTTAATTAACATATCTTCTGTTTTTAAACTTTTTCCATCACTTTGATATTTCACAATAGAATTTTCATCTACTAAAACATAATGTGCATTTGGATAATCTTTTTTTTCAACCTTTAAAAATTTGTTATTTTCAACAGAATATGACACTATTGAAAATAGCATTAGCAGTACAACCATAATTTTCTTCATTAATTTCCCTCCTGTTTTTTATGAGTTCTCTCAGAAAGTCTAGAACTATTAAAATACCTATAATGCTTACTATTTTTGCACTATAATTTCCTCTCCCCACCTCTAAATCTCAATGTCGTCAAGCTAAGGATTTTATAATTTTATATCGGGTTTGCCAACGGCAAAACCCCTACATTATAAAATAAATTAATACTGTAGGGGCTTGCCGTTGGCAAGCCCAGTTTTTAGCTTGATGACATTGGAGATTCGGTGGGAGCTCTTTTGACTTTCTGATAGAACTTAATTGTGATAGCATTAGATAAAGCGTAGCTTCTTGTTTTATTATAAAAGTTCTTAAATCGTTGCGTATTTTAAAATAAAATTAAAATGTTATTTTTATTTTGAAAATTCATCCTAAAGCATATACAGCTCATTATCCATTCTTTTTAATATTTCATATCCTTTCATATAATATTTTTTTTGATTTCTCATTGGATAAAAAAAATCTTTTCCAAATTCTTCATTTGTATCTTCTACTTGTAATTTCCATAAACTATCAAGTAAAAGAATATTTTTTTCCTTCATATAATTTAAAGTAGCATTAAGCAAACCGCAAATATAATAACTTTTATAGAAATTAGAAAATTCATCTTCAACCATTCTGCTATCTTTCTCAAAAGAATAGTTACTAAAATACCTATAAGAACCTTTTACCATTAAAAGATTTTTTACTTCCGGACCATAAGAATAACTTTTATCATCTTCTATTAAAATAGTATTTTCTAATTCATCTTTTGAAACAACTACATCAACTAATTTTTTCTTTTTATTTCCAAAAAATGGATTTTGTGCAACTTTATAAATATTTCTTTTACTCTCATCTCCACTCTCTCTATATCTTTCTACATTAAATAAATCTTCTCTTGAAAATATTTTTACATCTTTTAAAATTTCTTCATAATTTTTTGGAAATGTTTTTTTCATTAACTCTTCTACAGCTTCTACATTTCTATCTTTTATTCCACTACTAAAAAATATTATATTATGATTATTTTCTTTTAACCATTTAAATAATGCATAAAACCCTGGAAAAACCATATGAATATACCCTAATGCTTTAATAGTGTGTCTTTTTACAAATTCTTCACCTAAAAGTTCTATATATTCATTATATTTTCTTTCAGCCTCATAATCAAGAACCGATACAACAACATTATCCAAATCAAACACAAAATTTATCTTTTTCATTTTCAACACTCCTTATCTATTTTTTCTAATTGTCAATTGAATTATACCATATCTAAAAAAAGTTGCCAATCATATTCCATAAAAAACAAAAAGGATAGTTAATGCTATCCTTTAATCTCATCTCTCTTTACTTTATATCTAAATCCATTTAATTCATTTTTCGCCTTATCATAATTCAATTTAGCTTCATCTCTATTTTTTTGCTCTTTAAGAAAATCCAATAAACTCATATATCCATTTTCATATATATTTTTATCTACTTCATATCTTTTTTCCATATTCTGCATTTTTTCTTTTGCTATTTCTAACTTTGATAATAAATTCTTATATTCTATCTCTGCATTTTCTTTATCCTCTTTACTTTTTATTTCCAATTCTTTCTTTTCTATTTTTAATTTGTCTAATTCCTTCTTTGTTTTTCTAACATCTGTTCCATATTCTATTATATTTCCTGTAAATACAATTCCTGCATTCCAAACTTTTCCTTCTATATCATAATTCATATCAAAATTTATGTTAGGTTCTGATTTTCTTTTATAATATTTCAAATTTTCCTCATTTAATTTCTCATTTAAACTATTTACAACTATCTTATCCTCATTAATTTCTATTTTAAAATTATCTATAGCTTTTATATCTTTAAATTCATAATCCGAATCTTCTATCCCAACTTTTTTTAATAACTCTCTCTTCTTATTCTTAATCTCTTTTTTTAAATATTCAATACTATTTTTAATAGATTTTATCTCTATTCCCATATATTCAACATCTATTTTTACTGCTTCTCCATATTCTAATTTCTTTATCAAATTTTCATACTCTTCATTCATCACTTTTAAACTATTCTCATTTATCAATATTTCAGAATCCAAATTTTTTATTCTTATATATAAATCAACTATATTTTTCAACTCTGTTTTTTTACTGATTTTCAGATTTAATTTTGTTAATTTGCTATTTAAATTTATACTATTATCTTTATATTTTTGTTCACTATAAATTATATCATTTAAACTTTTCGTTAATCCTAATTTATAACTTACTCTCTTCACTTTTGAGGTTGTATTATCATAAGTAATTGCACTGTAAAACATATTATATCCTAAATTTACAGTTATCCCTCCTGGATATTTTGATATATCTTTTGTCATTTGTAAATTTAATGGCATTTTATCTTTATCTGTATAATAACTATAATTTGGTGTTATATTAAAACTCAATTTCCCCCATTTATCAATAAAATTACCATTTTCATCTATTTTTAATTTATCTAATTCCAATTTCTCTTTTTTTACATAGCTACTTTTATTATTAAAACTCTCTATTATATCATCTAATCCTAGCTTTTTTGCTGCAAATATATTTACACTTATTAAAATCATTATTACTAATACTATTTTTTTCATTCTGCTAACTCCAATTTCAGATATTCTATTTTGCTCTCATAATCTAATTTTTCTATTACTTTATTCAAATACTCCATATCTTTATCAAATAGTTCTGTTTTACTTGCTAGTCCTACTTTTGATTTACTTACAAGCATCTCTTTTTCTAACTCTAATATATTTAATTTTGATTCTAATACTTTTAAATCACTTATATTATCTGCTAAATCTTTCTTTAATTTATCTTTTGTTTTGTCTATATTTTTTAAATCTTCCTCTCTTTGTAATCTTACCAATTTTAAATTTATCTCTCTATTATCTATCTCTTTTGCTCCTAATTTTTCTTGATTTGCTAAATTTAATTCTTTAGAATATACAGCTTCCAATATTTTATAACTTTTTTCTATCTCTTTTTTTATATTTTTGATTTTTTCCAATTTCAAATTGCTTATATCTTTTAATTTTTTTACATTATAATTTTTAGCTCTTATATTACTTTCTATCTGCTCTTTCAAACTAAAAATATTATATTTTATATTTAATATATCCATTTTACTCACAACCTCTTGATTTTTTTCCATTATCTGCTTTTTCTTCTCATACTCTTTTAATTTACTTTTTAATATCTTTGATATTTTATCTAACTTTTCTAATTCGCTCTCTATTTGAAATTTCTCTTTTAACTTTTTATTCTCCTCTTTTATTATCTCTAAATTTTTACTTACCAAATCTCTTTTTAATTTCAGATAATTTGTATCACTCCAACTTTTCTCTTTTAATATTTTTAATTTTTCTAAGCTGTTTTTTATCTTTTTATACTGCTCTTGCAATATATCTAATTGGCTACTGTATATATTTAAAGATAACATTATAAATATTAATAACTTTTTTAACATAACTGCTCCTTTTTTGGCGAGATTTTTAACTATTGATTTATTTGTCATTTACTCAAATAATTTATCCCATAAATATCTTGCAAATCTCTTTTTTTCTCCAATAATTATCTTTGCTTTTCCTTTTAATCCGTTTCGCAAATATACACCTTTTAATCTATTATTTTTTAATTTTGTAGTAAATCCTTTTATCTTTACTTCTACTTTATTATAAGTTATTCCTTTTTCTGCTTGTGGAAATAATTTTATTACTTCTCCTTCCAATGTTGAATATTTCTCATAAGGTATTGCATCTATCATTAATATTACTTTTTGCCCTTTTTTGACTTTTTCAATTTGATTTTCCTTTAAAGTTACTAACATTTTCAAATTATTTAAATCCGCTAAAGTAAATAATAAATCTCCATTATTAACTATTGCTCCCTTTAAATTTTTTAATTTATTCGTAATTATTGTCATCCTATCATAAGGTGAAGCTATATTACAGTTATTTAATTTATTTTTTAAATTTTCATTTTTATTTTTATAATATGTAATTTTTTTCTTGATATTTAATCTTTCTATATATATTAATTCTTTTTTTAACTTTAAGTCATTTTTTTGAGAAAAATTTAAAAACTCAATATTTTTCTTTCCTAATAAATACTTGATTTTCTTTAATTCGTAGTTGGATATTTCTCCCATTTTAAATAAAATTTTATCATGTTCATATTCATTTTTTAAATTTTTATAATCTATTTCTAATAATTTTAACTTATTTTCATTATTTTTATCTTCTAAATTAATCTCTTTTTCTTTAATATTTTCTTCTTCTAAATTTTTAATCAAATCTTCTATTAATCTTTCATTTTCTATAATTTTCCCCTTAATATTTTCTGAATCTATTTCCATCACAATTTCTTTTTTGTTTACAACTTCTCCAAAACCTTTTTCTATTTTTTTTATTCTACCATTACAAGGAGAATATATATTATATTTATCCGCAATTACTACACCTTTTCCTTCTACATACTCTGTTTTTTTTAATACAAAAAATAAAATTAATATTACCAATACAAATATTATTGTAGTTATTACTAAAAATTTTATTACTGATAAAGGATTTTTCATTAACTCTCTTCCTTTCTTTAAATATTATGATTTTTAATTCTTATCTTTTCTATTCACCAAATCATAATAATATCCCCGTTTGCTTATTAACTCTTCATGTTCTCCTTCTTCTATTACTCTTCCTTCTTTCAAAACAATTATCCTATCTACATTTTTAACTGTTGATAAACGATGGGCAATCATTATAACTGTTTTTTCTTTAAGTTCTTTCTCTAAAAAATCTTGTATTTTTCTTTCTGTTATATTATCTAAAGCTGAAGTGGCTTCATCTAATATAACTAAATCAGGATTTTTTAAAATTATTCTTGCAATTGATAGACGTTGTCTTTGTCCTGCTGATATATTACTCCCATTTAAATCAATCTTTTTCATCATCCCATCTTTCTCTTGATTCAAGAATTCCCCCATTTGACATTTATTACATATCTCTTCTATCACTTCATTTTTTTCTTTTTTTCCTAGCAATAAGTTTTCTTTTAAACTATCACTAAAAAAAAAGTTGTCTTGATTTACTACTCCTATAAATTTCCTATAATTATTAATATTAATTTCTTTTAAATTATTTCCATCAATAATTATATCCCCTTTTTCAGGCTCATATAATCCCATTAATAATTTTACTATAGAAGATTTTCCGCTTCCACTTTCTCCAACGATTGCTATTTTTTCCCCTTTTCCTATTTTTAAATTAAAATTATCAAACAATTTATTTCCTATTTCGTAAGAAAAAGATACATTTTCAAATTTTATATCTCCTTCTATACCCTTTATCTTTTTTCCTTTTATATTTTCTTCTTTTAAATTTAATATCTTTTCTATCCTTTCTACCGCGACCAAAAAAGAATGGAAATCAATATTAAAATTAATAAATTGAATTAAACTATTTTTTAAAATACTACCATAAGAACTTAAAGCAATATAACTTCCAAAAGATATTTCTCCAGTATAAACTAAATATCCGCCAAAACCGAACATCAATATAATCTCCAAAACATCAATAAAACTGCTCCCAATGTTGCTAAGCCATTTATATTTCAAATAACTAAATATCGACACTATTAATTCTCTATTTTTTACCCAGTGTTTTCTTTCAATATATTTTTCTTTTACATTTAATTTTATATGTCCAAAATTAAAAAAAGATTCATTAATAAATGAAAATAAGTTTGAAACCGATTCTTGTGTTTTTTTATTAGTTCTAGTTAATCTTTTTCCAAAATATAAATTATTAAAAACATATCCAGGGATTAATATAAAAGAAATTAAAAAATATTTCCAACTTAATCCTATCATTATTATAGACACTACTAAAAAAGTAAAAAAAAACATTATTAATTCAAATAATTTAGTTGACATCACTTGCTCAACATTATAAATATCACTATCAAAAGTTACATATATATCCCCAAAATTCACTTCCTTTATATTTAAAGAATGTGCACTAAATATTTTTTTAAACATATTCTTTCTTAAAGTTGCGCTTATAAAATTCCCTATATAAGCTAATAAATAATCTTTAGATATCTGAAATATACTACTCATAACAAAAATAGTTACATATAATAATATAAAAATATAAAGCGCTTCTATATTTTTTCCTATAAAAAATTCATCTATAATATATTTATTTATTAGTGGTTTTATTAAATTTAAAATTGTAATTACTGCCATAACAAAAACTACATATATCTGTAATTTATATATTTTTTTTAAATAAGTATACATTTTTTTTATTGCTTTTATAACTTCCATATAATTCATTTTAACAACTCCAATTATAACATTTCTATAACTTATGAATGGCTTAAAAATAATATTCCCATTTTGTTATAAAAGGCTCAAGGTTCTTTTATGAAAACCACATAAAAAACTACGCCCAACGTATGCAACGTTTCAACCATTTTTATAACAAAATATGAGAAAATTATTTTTTAAACGTTACTTAATCTATTAAATTTTTTAATATATATGTTAATTGAGTATCTACACCATTTATTATATCATCAATTTTAGGTCTCACTATAATATCTGGAATAACTCCTCTTTTTATCTTCTTTTCACTTGGATCACTTAAATATTTATTTGAAATATATATTTTAGTTTTAGTATACTTCGTTCTAAAAAAAATTGCATTTCCGTAATCACTATATCTAGTTCCACTTTCTTCTCCTATAATTGTTCCTAATTTATAAGCTTGGACCATTCCTAAAAATGAACTCGCACTTGAAAAACTTCCTCCATTTGCAAGAACAAATACATTCCCACTATATCTGTTCATACCATATACTTCTTTTACATTACTTTTTAAAATTTTTCCATTTTGTTTATCAGTTATTTCATTCCAGTTGTAACTATTCTTATAAATACCATATTTATTTTGATCTTTTTTTAGTGCTTTACAAACCTTTACTTGAATATAAGAAAATACTCTTATTTTTTTCTTTGTAATATATCTGCCTAACAATTCACCGCAATTACTATTTCCACCGCCATTATTTCTAATATCTATTATTAAATTATTTATCCTTTTCTTTTTTAATTCAGAAAATGATTTCTCTAAAAAAGACAAATACTCTTGATCATAATCAAATTCTTTTATTCTCATAATTGCTACTTTTGACGAAATTTGTTTAAAACTATATTTCTTCTCTTCTTTTATAAATCTTTTTTTATACTCTTTTAGACTAATTCCATTTATAATTTTTTTCTTTATAAGATTATCTTTTTTATCTCTATAAACGATTTCATACTGTTTTGTAGGATTATATAATAAATAATAATGCATAAAAAACTCATCATTTAATATACATTTTTTCCAACCAATTGTATCATAAGATATATGCTCAGATATATTTTTTATAATTCTATCAACAGGATTATTATTTATTTTTAAAATTAGAGAACCTTTTGTTATTTTATTATTATAATCTTTTATCAAATATACTTTATTTCCAATTATATAAAATTTAAAAGGTAATATTTTAATGTCTCTCTTTAAAAAATTTTCTGTTTCTATTAAAACTCCAGTATGCCCATCTTTAATTTTAGCCATCAAAGAAGCTAAAAATGCAACTGCTTCTCTCTCAGAAATAGTATCATTAAATTTTTTGAATTTTTTTTCTATATAGTTATTCAATTCTTCTTTTTTTACACGAGCATAAAAATTTACATGAATATCTTCTCCTTTTTTCACTACATCTTTTACTTCTTTTAAAAACATCTCCTTACTTATCGCTGCATTAATCAAATTACTAAAATAAAACATTGCTAAAAATATAAAAACTATTTTTTTCATATTATACTCCTCCTAATTTTTTTCTTCTTTATAATTAAATATTTCAAACTAAAATCTAAATATTATTTTTATAGCCATTTCTCATTATATAAAAGATTTTTGAAATACTAGAAATCAAAGTATAAATTCTTTTATCTATTAATTTACATTTATATATTTTATTTACTAACTATAAATATTCAAAATACAGTTTTGAATATTTTGTTACAGCATCTTTTACACTTTCGCCATCAATTTCACAAGATATTTTTTTATCTAATATTTTCTTTTTGCATCCTCCATGACAAATTGGTAATTCTTTACAATCTAAACATTCCAATTGTTCTTTATTTTTAACAACAAGTTGTCGCCATTCCTTTTCCCTTTTTTTATTTGTTATATTCATTTCTCCATCTTCTGTAATATATCCTATATTATTTTCTTCTTGCCCTACTGAACTCTCACAAGGATAAACAAGTCCTTCTGAAGAAATAACATAAGAGTTTTCTTTATATGCATAACATCCAACATTTTTAGGCATTGGTAATAAATTAGAAATTATATATTTTATTTCTTCTTTTTTAAAATTATTTTTTTCTATTCTGTATCTCATTCTTTTATAGTATATTTCGTTATTTATTTTATGCTTTATCTTCATTGCCTCTTTAGTTCCATAAATTTCTTCTTTAATTCTTTCATTTGAACTTCTTTTTGTTTCTACTTCATAAACAGGAGCAAAATAGATAAAAAATCTCATATCATCCATAAATTCTTTTTCAAATTTCTCTATTAAAACTTTAGAACTTTTTAAATTTTTTTTCAAAAAGTTTACTCTAATATCTATATTAAATTCTTTTTCCACTTTTTTACTTATTAATAATAAGTTTTCATAAATTTTATCAAATGTACCTTCTCCATTTCTCAAATTACGAAGCTTGTCATGAGATTCTTTATCTCCATCAAATGTTATTTGAAATTTTTTTATCCCTTTATTTACTAATTTTTCAAACTTATCATATGTTAAAAGATATCCGTTAGTAGTCATATTTGATGTTAATTTTAAATGTGAATACTTTTCTTCTAATTTTTTTATTTTCTCCATAAAATTTAAAATATTTTTATATTCTAGCATTGGTTCTCCACCAAACCAATGTATATTCACATAAAAATTTTTATCTCTATTTGAAGCTTTTAATTTATTTTCTATAAAATTATATATACTTCTATATACTTCTTCCTTCATAGTTACATTTTTATATTTATAAATAAAGCAATAAGGGCATCTAAAATTACACTCTTCTGTTGGAAATAAAACTAAATTTAAACTATTGCCATAATCAAATTTTCTTGAAACTTCTAATATTTCATCCCTATTATTTTCAATAAGATATCCATATTTAATTAAAACATCTTTTATTTTTTCTTCTTCTAATTTAATATTATTGGGTTTTTTTAATAATTTTATAATTATATCTTCTTGGTTTTCTTTAGGTATAAATATTGCTCTTGTTTTACAATTATACACCGCTAATCTCTCATTGTCTAATTTTATTTTATAATTATATCTACTTTCTTTATATTGTAATTTTTCCATTCTTCTCTCCTTATCAATTTAATAATATCTATTTTTTGCTCATAACTATATCCATTTAGATTCAGTAAAAATATCATAAAATATTAATAGAAATATCATTATAAATTTTCTTATTTATTTTATTACTTTTTTCATGTCACTTAAAAACTTTACTACTATGATTATTTATATGCTCCTTATATAAATTTAACAATTAATAATAAGGTCAGGGTATATTTGTTTGTTGTTTATTGTTTGCTGAAGCTATAAATAACCTTTAAATAATTTTATAAAACTGTCTTTTTAAGTTTAAGAAATATAATATTTATTAAATTATTTTATTTATAATTTTACCAATGTATATGTATAGTACAATGAGTACATGTAGATGCATGAGAGCAATCATGACTATTACATATATGATGGCACCCGCCACTACTACTACCGCCACCATCTTCGTATCCATATACATCTACATATCCATTTACTTCTAATTCTTCTAATTCTAATTCTTTTATTTTATCTTTCATTAATTCCCTCCTATTTTTTATACCCTGACCAAAATTTAATTCTAATCAAATTATTTTATTAAATTTAACCTCTTTTTATTAATAAAATTTAATATTTTTATGCTTAAAACTTTTTCATCTTTTAAATACTTTTCTAGAATTTTCATAATTATTGTCGCATGGCCATGTTCATCTTCTGTCTTTTTATTGTCAATTTGTGTACTAAAAATATAAATCTAACAATTAATAATAAGGTCAAGATATACTTATTTGTTATTTGTTTATTTGAACCATAAAAAAATATTTAAATAATTTTATAAGACTACCTTTTTAAGTTTAAGGAATATCAATATTCATTAAACTATTTTATTTGTAATTTTACTCATGTATAAAACAAGGCTCATATGGATAATGACAACTGCACACAAAACTGCCACTACCACCATCTTCATATCCATATACATCTACATATCCATTTACTTCTAATTCTTCTAATTCTTTTATTTTATCTTTCATTAATTCCCTCCTATTTTTTATACCCTGACCAAAATTTAATTCTAATCAAATCATTTTATTAAATTCAACCTATTTTTATTAATAAAATTTAATATTTCTTTTAATGTTAGTTTTTTATTTTCATTTATCAATTTTAAAATAATTCCTGTTATATGAGGAGTTGAAAAACTTGATGAATGCATATTATATTCATTTCCATCTATCCACCTCAATCTTTGTGTCCCACCTAAAATAATATCATTATTATTAAAATCAAATTCAAGTTTTTCTTCAAATAAATTCCCTTGTTTTATTTTAATTCCTATTACTTCTTTAAAACAAGCAGGATAAGCTACTTCACCTTCATTATGATGAGAAGCTATAATTATTATTTTTTTTTCTCTTGCTTTGAGTATTTTTTTATAAATCTCATTTTTATACTCTTTGCTAATTGTCCCCAAGCTTAAATTAATAATATCAACTTTCTCATCAATAGCAATCTCTAATGCCTTTAGTAATAATTTAGAGTGAGTTGCTAAATTTTTATTTAATATTTTTATGTTTAAAACTTTTTCATCTTTTAAATACTTTTCTAGAATTTTCATAATTATTGTCGCATGACCATGTTCATCCTCTGTCTTTTTATCATCAACATGAACTCCATATTGTGTATCAAAAAAAATTCTTATATTTTTATAGATGTTCAATTTTGTTTTTTTGTATAATCCACTGTCTATTAGTGCTATTTTTTTCATCTCAATCACCCTTTAAAATTTAATAAACAAATTGTATATTTATTTTTTATTTATTACATGTATTAACGCCTTTTTCATAATTAAATAAATAATTTATTTAAAATAATATCACCTAATATTTTTATGTCCTCACTATTATTAATATCTATAACTGGCAACATAAATTTATTAAATAACTCTTTCTTTTTTTCTTCCATTTCCAATAATGTAACTTTTTCATAAATAGTCTCTTGCCATTGGTCTTTAGATACTGCTTTTATATCTGGCAAAACTAAAGCAATTACTTTCTTTTTTCCTAATGCTTCTAAGGTATTAATTGAATTTTTTATATGCTCAATAGGATCTATATGATTTACTACTAATATATATATATCCGGATTTGCAACAAATAAACATACTATTGAAGGTAAGGTCAAAGAGTTAGAATTTACATTAAGCTTAAACGGAGTAATTCCTGATTGTCCCCCTACAATTAAACAATCATATCCTTTTTTATCTGTCTTTTTTAAAAGATATCTATATAATCCCAACTCAGAATTTATTCCTTTAGGAAGATTTGTCCACATCTCTTCACATCCCAAAAGATAAGAAGAGGGTTCAGTTCCAATATGACCTATTTTTAATCCTTTTTCCATTAATACTTTTTTTATAAATAGTTGAGTAGTTAGTTTTCCCTGATGAGGGCTTGTTCCAAAAATTCCTATTACAGGAGTTTTTATCTTATATTCCCATTCTTTTTCTTCAATCACTTCATTATATCCAGTAATATCAGCTTCAGGATAAACTGCAAAAATATTATTTTCTTCTAAATATTCCTCTCCACTTTTACTTATATATGGTTTTATATCTGAATCAATTACATATATATTTTTTTTATTTTTCAAAGAAATATCCATAACTTTAGAAAATTTTTCTTTTGTTTTTAATTGCTCATGTTTATATTTAAATTTTGTATCTATTCCATTTGAATCCGTAAATATCACTGTATCTGCTCCACAAATAGCTTTTTCTACATTATCTGTAACAATTAATCCTTCTCCTAAATTTAGTATTTTTTTAGCATCTTGCCCTATTATTTTATCATCAAAATCTATAACTCCTGTAATTTCATACCATAAATTTAATTCTTCTGAAGCTCTTAAAATTCCTCTTGCTATTTTATTATAAGGATATAAAACTGCTTTTTTTATTTTTTTCCCTCTCATAGCTTCATTATAAAATTTATTTTTTAACAACTTGTTTTTTATTTTATACATTTCTTTTATTAATTCTACATTTTCAACTTCAAATTTATCTTTTAATTGTTTTTTTCTCATATCAATTTGTTTTTCATTGATTTTTTCATATTTCCCATAACTTTTTTCTATTTTATCAGGTAATAATATCGCAAATGGCTTTTCTAAATCAGTATAAATTTTTATTAAATCTATTGCCTTTCTTATCTCCATATCATCATCATATCCTGCTACTAAAATATATTTATCTGGCATTAATCCTTTTAATAAAGTAATTTTACTTAAACTCCATTCTAAATTATCTGTATTTCCTACTCCACCTTGATCTGCAAATATTAAATATTCTATTCCTTTATATTCATATTCTTTTATTAACGCTTTTAAATATTCTTCTGTTTCCTTATAACCTATTTTCATATTTGCAATTTGTGGTTTTTTAAAATAACGCCCTGTTGGTTCCGTTAATATTATATCTACTTTTTCACTTTCACTTAACTCTTTATACAAATTCATTTGTGCTGTAAATTTTCCAATACAACTTTTTGTCCCAAATATCCCTATTTTTTGTATTTTTTTATTATTTGATTTTTTTTTATATCCTAAAACTTTTGTGACAAATTGATTAATCTTTTTTCGTTCTAAACAATCAATATCTATATCTATTCCCATATTTGATAACTTCAATATGTCAACACCTAAAAATGTACTAATAATTTTTATATTTTTTAAATTAGCAACCTTTATTAAATCGAGCCATTTTTCCCTTAGATTTTTACTTTCATAAAATTCTTCAAAATTTTTCATAGGAATTCCAGGATCATTCAATATTAAAGTATCTACTGTTTCTAAAGCTTTTTCTACATTATCTGTTATTTTTACACCAATTTTCTTACCATTAACCATCTCTCCTGCATCTTTACCTATATCAAAATTAAAATCAATTATAGAGGTTATTTCAAAATCAAGCATTTCTTTGAATCTAACCAAACCATGTGTTACTTTATTAAATGGATATATACAAACTTTTTTCATAATCTCACTTCCTTTTTTTTACTTTGGTAGTGTCAAATAAAGTTTCCTTTTTAAGTCACTATCCTTTATATTTATTATCTTTGCGCGTTATATTTGACTCCTCCCCCAAAATAAGGTAATATTTTATTATAACCAGTAACAAAATACACCAAATTAGGAGGAGATTCTTATGCCAAAATATGTGTACACTTTGCTGAAAATTATTGCCATTCAACAAAAATTAATTATTGCTTTAATGATCTTTGCTCTAGGTAAAAAATTCGAGTTTCTTAATTCTAAATCTGATGATAAACCCATCGATAAAAAATACCATAGACTCATTGTTGATAAAATGCCTATTTTTAAAAAAATTGTTAAATTTGACTATAAAATACTTCTTGAACAATACCAACTTAAACACAATAAGCCTTTAAAACCCATTAAACGCAGAAAAGAAAGCTCCGTTCCCAAAAGCTTGATTTGCCCCATTTGTGGTGCTCCTCATATATATATTTATGATAACAACGGACATAAAGGTCAATTTAAATGTAAAATATGCAATACCAATTTCCATGAAAAAAATCACTTTGCAAAATTTGTTGTTTTTAAATGTCCTCATTGTGGCAAAACTCTTGAAAAAATTAAGGAGCGTAAAGATTTCTTCGTCCACAAATGTACAAATAAAAAATGCTCTTTTTATTTGAAAAATCTACAAAAAATGGATGCTGACGAAAGAAAAATTTATAAAAATGATCCTAGTAAATTTAAACTTCATTATATTTATAGAGAATTTACATTTGATTTTAATTCTCTTGATAAAGATTCTCTCGTTCCTATTCCAAGTGATTTATCTAAGATACAAGTTTCTCCTTATACATTAGGGCTTATTCTTTCTTACAATATTAATTTTGGTATCTCTGCAAGAAAAACTGCCAATTTATTAAAAGAAATTCACGGCATCAATATTTCTTATCAATCTATTTTAAATTATGCTAAAGCTGTCGCCACCAATGTTAAACCTATTATTGACAATTATCCCTATAAACTTTCTGACTCCATTTGTGGTGATGAAACTTACACTAAAGTCCTTGGTAAATGGAAATATATTTTCTTTTTCTTTGATACTAAGAAAAAAATTATTTTATCTCATTATACTTCTTCTTCAAGAGATACTAAATCTGCTTGCAAAGCTCTTATTGATGTTATTAGCAAGTATAGGGAGCTCCCTGAAGACTTCCAAGTCATTGTTGATGGCAACCCCATATACTTGCTAGCACAACAATTCTTTGCTCAACACGACATTAATTTTAACGTTGAACAAGTCATCGGTTTAACTAATAAAGATAAAGTTTCTAAAAAATTTAGGCCTCTTAAACAAATTATTGAAAGACTGAACAGAACCTTTAAAGAAAATTATCATTATACTAACGGTTACAATTCTCATTCTGGCGCTTTTACTTCTGTTACTTTATTTACAGCGTATTTTAATTTCCTTCGGCCTCATTCTTCTTTGGAAAATAACGTACCTGTTGTTATTCCTGAACTTACTGATTTACCCAACATGCCTGCTCGTTGGGGTAAACTTATTGAGTTATCTCAATATTTTATTCCTGAAAAACATATAGCATAATTTTTATAATTTTACTTCTGCCTTACCATTACTTTTTTCTCAAAAGTGATGGATTTTTCTGCTTTTTGTTTTTTATTTCTTTCTAATATTTTCAATTTAATTCTATAAAAAATCTTAGGGTTTTTTCATGATTTTAGCATAAATTTCTTCTTCTTTTTCTGCTTTTTATTTTTTTAGTTTTTCTCATAGTTTTCATAAACTTTTGACACTACCTTTACTTTGGTAATTTCTATTAGTACTTTTACACGTGTAAATATATTATAGCAGATAATTGTTTCTGTTTTATTAAGAAAATGTTAACTTTGTGTTAATTTTTACTTTTTAATACATAACCAACTCCTCTTAATGTTTTTAAGTTATTTTTTAAAATTGGTATTTTATTCCGTAATTTACAAATACATGTATCAATTACTCTATCAGTTCCTTTTATATAATCACTGCCCCAAATTTCATTCATTAATTCTTCTCTAAATTTTATTTTATCTCTATTTTTAGTTAGATAAACTAATAATTCATATTCTTTTCTTTCTAAATTCACATTTTTATTTTCATAATAAATTTCTCTACTACTCTGATTTATCTTTAAACTATAGTATTCAATAAAATTATTTTCTATTTTAATTTTATTTTTAAAATTAATCATCAAACTTTTTATATTTCTTATCTTTAATTTCAATTTTTTCATATCAATTGGCTTTTCTATAAAATCTATTGCTCCTGACATTAAACTCTCTTCTTCTATCTCTTCTCCGCTCATTCCACTAATTATTATTATTGGTATATTTCCATATTTATCTAGTTTATTATATATTTCTTTACAAATATCTAGCCCATCTATATCAGGCAATCCTTTATCAAGTAATATCAAATTAGGTTTATCCTCTTTTATTCTTTCTAATCCTTCTAATCCTGTTTTTGCTGTTATTATTTTATACCCTTCATTTATTAACATCTCTTTAATTAATAAACTTACAAGTTTACTATCTTCTATTATTAATATTTTCATAGATTTTCACCCCTATTTTGTATAAGACATCTTGATTTGATTTGATTTGATTTGATTTGATTTGATTTGATTTGATTTGATTTGATTTGATTTGATTTGATTTGATTTGATTTGATTTGATTTTCTGATTTGCAACTTTTTTCAGGTTCAATTATTTTACCTCCTTATTTTTTAGTTTTTTACTTCTATAAAATATATAAACATTCTATATTTATATGCATTGTGTTCTTATAGTATCAATTGACTAATATTATTATAACACAAATTTATTTTTATTTAAAATTAAAATATTTTAATTTTGTCATTTATTTAAAACATATCCAAATTTATTATTATTCTATCTTCTGGAAACTTTACATAACAAAAGACAGGCATATAAACCTGTCTAATAGCTCCTATATTATTTTTTCTAATTTTTTCTATTTATTTTTCTCTCTAAGTTTTAATCATTATCTCCTCTTCTCAACTCCATAACTCTTTCAATTGCAATTCCAGTTGATTTTGCCACAATCTCTGTATCAACTCCACTATTTAATAAATTTAACGCTATCTTTTCATTTTCACTTAATCTATTTTTATCTTTTTTTGACTCTTCTAATTTCCTGTACTCGCTTCTTAACTCCTCTATATTATCGTAACTACTTGCTATCTCTACATCTTTTCCTTGAAATGCTATCCCTACTTTTATTACATCTTTTACTCCATAACTTTTTATCTCTTCTTCATATTTCTTATCTTCTATCTGTTTTAAGCCTGATATAGCACTCTCTAATAAGTTTTTGTCATCATCTAATGACAATTTTTTAAATTCTATTATTATCCCTTTTTCATTTTTATTTCTTGGTATTAACAATACATCAGCTCTTCCTAATCCACTCTCTCTATTACTTTTCACTATATACTTACTTCTTAAATCAACTATCATTCCCAATACTAATCCATGATAAAATCTTTCTGGTTCTTTGCTTGTAACATCAAAATAACTTATACTATCCATTACTATATTTTTAAATTCATTTTTAAATGTCTTTATTTTCCCCAACAACAATATATTAAATATATTTTCTAATTTTATCTCCTTCTCTTCCAATAAATTCAGTACAACTCTTTTATAAAATCTTATTGTTTCTCTATTTGGAATTGCTAATTCATAATACTCCTCATCATTTTCCTCTTTCTTATTTATGCTTTTTAAATATCCACTAAATAGAAATAGTGTCCATATACTACTCTCTCTACCTTGATTTAAGTCATCATATACCAAATCTTCCTCTATTCTACTCCAAATTGTTCCTCCAGATATTAATATCTCTATTTTCTCTTTTACAGTTGCACTTCCTTTTCTTATTAACTCTTTTATTAGATAATTACTACTTGTATTTACCCAATACGGTTTTATCTCCCCATTTTCATCTGCTAAATTTATTATTGAAAATGGATTATATATCTCCATTCCTCCAAAGTTATATCCATCATACCATTTTATTACTTCTTCCTCTTCATAATCCAATTCATAATACTCTAATAACTCTCTTACTTCTCCTTCTAATAATCCAAATTTATCGTTAAATAGATTAGTTAATATTGTTGAGACTTTTAAATTATTTAATCCACTAAATATACTCTCTTTTGCTACTCGAAGTATTCCTGTTAATACACTTTTTTCTAAATATATATTATCTTTTAACCCTTCACTTAAAAATATTTTAAATATATCCATAAACTCTCTATAATATCCATTTCTATATGCTGATAATATTGGTGCATCATATTCATCTATTATCAGCATTACTTTTTCCCCATAATAATTACTTACATATCTTAATAAATCTTTTAAGCTATATTTATATTCATCTATTTTTGCTTCTTTTCTTAATATATTTTTATATATTAGTTTTTCTTCTTCTTTTAATATATTTGAATTTAATATATAATCCTCATATTCTCTATATAATTTAGCTATTACTTCTTTAAACATAGCTAACATATCATCTAAATTTAATGCATCTAAACTTTTTAAACTCATAAATATAACTGGGTATCTATTCATATATTTATCTATTATCTCTTTTTCTTCATATATCTTTAAATTTTTAAATAGATGTTCATTATTTTCCTCTATATCAAAAAAATATTTTAGCATATATTGATTTAATGTTTTTCCAAATCTTCTCGGTCTTGTTATTAATACAACCCTTCCACTCTCTATTACCTCTTTTATTAACATACTTTTATCTACATAATAATAATCTTCTTCTATTATTGACTTAAAATTGCTATCTCCTATTGGTAATCTCTTTTTATTTTTTTTCAATTTAGACAACCCCCTTTTTAACTCTCTCTTATTAATTGCTTTTTCACGTGTCCATCCAGTGGTTAATTTTTCTTTTATCTTCTCATCTTTCAATTATACCATATCTAAAAAAAGTTGCCAATCATATTCCATAAAAAACAAAAAGGATATGAAATATTTTATTAATTTCATAATTCAACTATTTATTTTATTGGATTTTTTTAATATACTTCTTTAAAGTTTTTCCTAAAATTTCATCCTTTCCATTTATAACTTCATCTTTTTCATAAATAGTTGATTCTACTCCATTAGAAAAATTTTCTTTATCTTCTCCTATATAAATAGAAACAACAGGAATAAAAACAATTGAATTATCTCTCAAAACAAAAGCAAACGGAACTCCTATTCCACCCTTCGTTTTTTCTCCTATTAATTCTCCAATTTTATATTTTTTTATAACTCCGGCAAATAAATTAGCAGCACTAAATGTGTTCTCATTAATTAGTAATATTAATTTCCCATTAAAAAATCCATTACCTTTCAAAGAATTTATTTCTTCAATTTTTTATTATTATATTCGAATACAAAAGTAATTTTTTTATTTGTTAAATAAGACAAAAGCCACATAGCGTTACCTGTTAAACCGCCCTTATTATTTCTAATATCTATAATTAATTTCTTTTTGCCTTTTACTTCTTTTAAAATTTTTAATAATTTCTTTTTAAAATTTTCATTATCAAAGTTCGGCAAATTTAAATATCCTATATTTTTATTTATATCCATATAATGGTTAGACCACAAGAACTATAATTTTAATATTTTTTCTAAAATTACTGTTGCTCAAACCATTGATTCTATTAGACTGATTTTTTGAAAAAAGGTTAAAAATACCTTTTTGTGGTTGAACCATAATATGATAATAATTCGGCTAATTATTAATGCAACTCCTGCCTTCATCAAAAATAAAAATGTCATTAAAAAATAAATAATTAATTGTAATAAACTTATAAATAAAATAAATTTAATAGCATCAAAAACATTAAATCTCCCTTTAATCCATAGCATATTTATCTCCTTTTTTAGTTTAGAAACTGTTTAGCTGTGACAAATATAAAGATATACTTGCCACAGATTATTGAATTTTTTACAACTTAAATTTAACAACCATGTCTTTCTGTATTATGAGCAAATACTCCGATTCCCACTCTTATATTAACCATATTTTCATCTATTCTATTTTCTACATACCTTATTTTTATTTTAATTCATTTTTTTTATCTACTATTTTAAAATATACTTTATTTTTTACAAATAAAGTCATTTAATATATTTTCTACTTCTTTTTCATTTTTTCTCAATATATTAACATAATATTTCTCTCGAGAATTTAATAATTTGATCTCTAACTTACTATTTTTTATATTATATTCTTTAATATCTTCCATTTTTATAAATATTTCAGGTAAATATATTCCTTTATCATTTATAATTATTGATGAATTTTTATTCCTTTGAATAATTGTTAAAGGTATTAAATTTAAAATAGAAAAATGATTAATAAAATATGTAAAACTAATTTTCAAATAAAATATCTTATATAAGCTAATTAAAACAGAAGCATAATATACATACAAAAGTATATTAAATACCGTTTCATCTGAAAGAAAAAATATTTTTTTAATATTCCATCTTTTATCAGTTGTGAATATAATATAACTATGATTTTTGCTTCACATATTCATGCTTATTATAAAGGTAAATGTGGAAACACTCCATATTATTATCACTGGTGGGGCTGGTGCAGAACTAGCAGGAACTGATAAAAAACATTATTTTTATCATTATTTAAAAGTTAATGTAACTAAAAAAGGTATTAATTACGAATTAATAAAATTACACTCGCCAGATTATAATATTTTTGATAGAGTATTTTGGGCATTGTGGATATATTTATATGCATTTATTTCTATTAATGCTTGGAGTATTATTATTGTTATTGGATTAACTTATACTTTAATTATGTTTATTTATTCTGAACACTTTAAAAATTTTAAAGATTTTATATATTTATTCCGTTGGAAAAATAAAAAGTAAAAAATAGAAGTAAAAAAGAACAAAATAATTTTTGTTCTTTTTTACTTCTATTTAAATTATCTATTAAATTCTCTTATTTTTTCTAATACTTTTTCTGCATGTCCTTTTGGTTTTACTTTTTCCCATTTATACACAATTTTAAAATGTGGATCTATCAAAAGTGTAGTTCTCTCAGTTCCATGATACTCTCTTCCGTACATTTTTTTTAATTTCCATAATCCATATCCATTAATTACTTCCAAATTTTCATCACTTAAAAGTTCTATTCCTATTTCATGTTTTTTTATGAAATTTTTATGTTTTCTTGGCGAATCTTTACTTACTCCTATTATTACAGCTAACTCATTGTCAAACTCTCTTTTTAATTTTGTAAATTCTAAGGCTTCAGTTGTACAACCGGATGTATTATCTTTTGGATAAAAATATAACACTATCCATTTCCCTTTATAATCTTCTAATTTAATCTCTACTCTATCTTGATTTGGCAAAATAAATTTTTTAACTTCTTCTTCTACTTTAACCCCCATTTAATCTCTCCTTTATAAAATTCATTTTTTCTTGTTAAAACTTAAATAAAAGGCCTATATTATCTAGGCCTTTTATTTATAATAATTTTTTCAACTCTTCTTTTAATTCTTCTAAATTTTCTTCACTTGGTATATATAATAATCTCTTGCTTAACTTTATATCAAATTTAGAATCAGATAAATATTGTTCTATCTGAGCTACACTTTGACCTCCCCATCCATAAGAACCAAAAGCTATTGCTTTCCTATTTTTAGGTGTAAGCCCTTTCAAATATGTAAGAAATGAAGCTACTGTAGGTAACATATTATTATTTAAAGTAGGAGATCCTACACAAATATATTCTACATCTAAAACTTCAGTTATAATATCTGAAATATGATTATTTTGTAAATTTTTCATAGAAGTCATATATCCCTTTTCTTCAAAAGCATCTTGCAGTGCATATGCCATTTTTTTTGTAGAACCCCACATTGTATCATATACAATCAAAGCTTTTTTCCCTACAATATTTGAAGACCATTTTACATAACTATCTATTATCTCTTTTACATGTTTTCTAAATATCAATCCATGACTTGGTGCTATCATCTCTATATCTAATCCTGAAGCTTCTTTTAATTCTCTTCCAACTTGCATTCCATATGACATTACAATATTAGCATAATATTTTTTTGCTTCTTCTATTATAATTTCACTAGGAAATTCATCATCAAATCTTTCAGAACTAGCTATATGTTGTCCAAAAGAATCATTAGAGAATAAAATCTTTTCTTCTGGCATATATCCTACCATATTATCAGGCCAATGTACCATTGGTGTAAGAATAAATTCTATACTTCTTTTTCCTAATTCAAGTTTATCACCAGTTGAAACTGTTTTTATATTCCAACTACTTGTGTCATAATGTTTAGCTAATCCTTTTGCTCCATTTGGTGCTGTTACTAGAGTAGCATTTTTAGCTATCTCCATTACACGAGGCAATCCTCCAGAATGGTCCATTTCTACATGATTAGATATTACATAATCAATTTTAGATGGATCAACTATTGATGAAACTCTTTCTAATAATTCATCTACTAAATAATATTTTGTAGTATCAACCAAAGTTATTTTTTCATCTATTATTAAATAAGCATTATAAGTTGTTCCTCTTTGAGTAAGGTATCCATGAAAATTTCTAATATCCCAATCAATTCCACCTACCCAATAAATGCCTTTTTTCATCTCAACGGCTTTCATTATATTTAAGCCTCCTCAAATTGGTCTTTATCTACTCCGCATACTGGACATACCCAATCTTCTGGTAAATTTTCAAATGCTGTACCTTCTGCTACTCCTGCATCTGCATCTCCTACTTCTGGGTCATACACATATCCACATACTACACATACATATTTTTTCATATTAATTTCCTCCTGTTTTTAGTATTTGTATATTATCATATTACTTTATAATTTAATGATACTCTATTATTGTATTGTAAATTATAAAATAAGTCAAGATATTTTAATAATTTTTTTCTTTTAATTCAAAATAATCTCTTGGATGTAAACAAGCTGGACATTTTGCTGGTGCTTCCTCTCCTTCATAGACATACCCACAATTTCTACATTTCCATCTTACAACTTCTGATTTTTTAAATACTTTGTCATTTTCTATATTTTCTATTAATTTTTTATATCTTTCTTCATGTTCTTTTTCCACTTTTGATATTGCTTTATAAGCTTGTGCTACTTCTGCAAACCCCTCTTTTTCTGCCACTCTTGCAAATTCAGGGTATAATTCTGTCCACTCTTCATTTTCCCCTGCTGCTGCTGCTTTTAAATTTTCTAATGTTGTTCCAATTTTTCCTGCAGGATATGTAGCTGTTATTTCCAAATCTCCACCTTCTAAAAATTTAAAAAATCTTTTAGCATGTTCTTTTTCATTATCTGCAGTTTCTATAAATATAGCTTCTATTTGTTTATAACCATCTTTTTTCGCCTGTGATGCAAAATATGTATATCTATTTCTTGCTTGTGATTCTCCAGCGAATGATTTTAATAGATTTTTCTCTGTTTCAGTCCCTTTTAAACTTTTCATTAATATCTACCCCCTAATATTTTTTTAAATGTTCAATGTAGGATCTACAAATACTCTTTGTACTAATTCTTTATCTAACATAACTAATCCCATTTTATTATCTCCAATTAAATTCAATTGATCCAATATCTCATTTACATTAGCTTCTTCTTCTACTTGTTCCCCTACAAACCATTGTAAAAAGTTAACTGTAGCATAATCTTTTTCTTCTGTTGCTATAGACATCAATTCGTTTATATTTTTTGTTATATATTCTTCATGACTTAATACTCCTTCAAATACATCTAATGGAGAAGTCCATTCTATAGCTGGTCTTTCTATTTGCTCTAATATTACTCTTCCGCCTCTTTCGTTTACATAATCAAACATTTTCATAGCATGTGACAACTCTTCTTGATATTGAATTTTTGTCCAATTTGCCATACCTTTTAATCCTGTTGCATTAAAATAAGCTGACATTGAAAGATATAAATATGAAGAATATATCTCTCTATTTATTTGTACGTTTAATACTTCTTCTACTCTTTTATTCATTTTTCTCTTTCTCCTTTTTTAATTTTATTTTTTTACCCTTTCCACAATCCGTGTAAAGTACAATATTCTCTTGCTGATACAGCTTTTCCTTTTTCTACATAAAATATAGCCTCTGGAGCATCCCCAGGATTTAAAAATTCTCTATATGCTTTTCCATCTATTAATAATTCTATCCATTCTATATAATGTTCTTCCGTCATTGGATGTGCTGTAGTTTCTCCCACTTTTACTTTATACCCATTTTCTAATTCTTCTATAAATGGTACATGTTTTTCAGTTGAAGAATCTGCCATCTTTTCTTCCTGTAATACCATTGGTTTTCCACAACAAACTAATTCTCCTGCTCCACCATGTAACACCTCTACAATATTTCCACATACTTCACATTTGTACACTTCTAATTTCTTTGCCATTTCTAACTACCTCCCCTGTTTTTATTAGTTCTCTTATGAACTTTTATAATTTTATTTTTTCATTCAACTTATTTATTTTTCAAAAATCAATTTTATCGTTTCCTCTTTTGTCATCTTATTTTTTATACATCCCATTAACTTATTACTATTTTTTGTATCTCCTACAAATATTCCACCTACTACTCTATCATCTTCAAAATAAAGATTTTTATATTCATTTTTTTCTCTGTTTTCATATCTTTTATATTCACAATCTGGTTCGCTATCATCTAAAACTTTTCCTATTGAATATATCTTTGTATTTATTCCTGAAAAGTTTATTGCTTGTGATTCTTCTTTATATTCTATATTTTCTTCAAATATATTTTCTCCAGCTATTTTCCCTTGTTTCATTCCTACTATCCATATCCCTGCAATTTTACCATTATGCTCTGCGCAATCTCCTGCTGCAAGTATATCTTTATCGCTAGTTTGCATATATCCATTTACTACAATACCTCTGTTTGTATTTAGTCCAGCATCTTTTGCTAACTCTATATTAGGCCTTACTCCTGCTGATATTACTACAATATCCGTATCTATAATAGTTCCATTATCTAATTTTACTCCTGTTACTTTTTCATATCCTAATATCTCTTTTATAAAATCTCCAATATAAGTTTTGATATTTTCTTTTTCAATTGCAGCTTTTAATATTTCGCTCCCTTTTCCATCTAACTGTCTTGGCATAATTCTACTTGCGACCTCTATTATTGACACATCTAATCCAAATTTTTTCATTCCCCAAGCTGCCTCAAGTCCTAATACTCCACCACCAATAACTACTGCTTTTTTAGAATTCAACATATCTTCTTTTAAATTTTTCACATCATCTAATGTTCTTAATGTATGTACATTTTTAATATCTTTATTCTTTATTGGTGGAATAAAACTACTGCTTCCAGTTGCTAAAATTAATTTATCATATTTTAGAATTTCTCCATTATCTAGTTCTATATTTTTATCTTTTTTATTAATTTTCTTTACTTCAGTATTTGTAAAATTTAAAACATTGTTATCTTTATACCACTTTTCATCTTTTACATAAAATTTATTTTTAAATTCTTTTTCTAAAACATACCTAAGGATTGTTGGCCTATAATATGTATTATAGTTCTCTTTTGACAATAATTTTATTTCATAATCTTTATTTTTTTTTCTAATTGTTTCTGCTGCTGATATTCCAGCTATTCCATTTCCAATTATTATTATCTTTTTCATTTTACCTCCAGTTTTAAACTTTTATTTTATCTCTGCTCTCTCCGGAATAAAAATTACTAATTTGTAATGATTACAAATTTATTATACATCTTTTCTTATTGTTTGTCAACTGTTTCTTTTCATTCTTTATTGGAATAATAAAAAAATAAGCTATGCTTTAATATGTACCCTTTGTCAAGTACTTTAAAAAAAGTAGTTAAGCTGATTTATTTTCTAAAGTCATTTTTATCTGTCTCGCTCCCTTTTGTCTCCCTTTGAATTCATATGCTTTTATAATTAAATCTCTTGCTTTTTCATCTTCTAATTCTTGATTACTTTTATTTGTTTTTGAAGTTTCAGACAAATATTTATAATAACTTATTCTAAATATTTCTGCAACTTCACATAAATATTTTATAATATTTTTTACACCACTTGTTTCTATTGCATCTTTGATTATAACAAACTTTTCTGATGGCGATAATTCAATTAATTTACCGTTCACCTCTCTTTCTCGCACGTCTAGCTTTTTTTAGCAAATCAATCTCCGCTTGAAGATAATCATTTTTCACTTGAAGCCTTTCATATTTCTCCTCTAAAGATAGCTCTCTTTCTAAAGGTCATCCAGAGTTCTCTTTTCTTCTATCATCTTTAACCCTAATACTCCTTGCTCTTTATAGGCATGTCTCCATCTTATAGGGTACAGTATATAATTTTCTGAATAAATTTATACTTTTCTATTAAATAAAGAGCAAAGATAGAAATACCTTTGCTCTTTTTTAATCTTATCTATTAATATTTTCCGCTTCTTAAATCTTTTACCATCTTATCATATTCTCCGCTATCCTTTAACATTTTAAACCCTTTATCAAATTTTTTCATAAGATTTTTACTTTTAGATAATTGTTTTGGTAAAATTAAGTATGAACCACTTGTATCTAATGGCTTTTTATTATAAAGAAACTGTTTTTGTTGCTCTTTTGTAAAATTATCTCTTATTAATTTTAATCCTACATCTAAATCACAAATAAAAATATTTACTCTTTTTGAAAATAATTTCTTAAATCCTTGTAAATCTGTTGGAGCTAAATCTAATTTTTTACCTATATTTTCAAAAATTTTTACAGAAGAATATCCTAAAGTCCCTCCAATTCTTTTACTTTTTAAATCTTCTAATTTATTCCAAGTGAAATCGTTTCCCTTCATAAAAAAAAGAACTGTTTTCCCCACTACTATCGACTCTTCACTATAATAAAAATATTTTTCTCTTTTCGCTGATTTATTCCAGCAATTAGAACCATTATATTTCCCTCTTTGAGCTAATATAAACGCTCTTTTCCAAGGAAAAAATTTATATTCTACATTTACTCCTACTTTTGCAAATGCTCTTGTTACCACATCATTTGCAAATCCATATCCTTTTAATTTTTCCCCTGTATATGGTTCCCATTCACCAGTTGTTAATGTTATCGTCTCTCCAAAACTCATAACACTCAAAACTAACACCATAAATAAAACTAAATACCTTCTTTTCATTGTAATCTCCTCCTTTTTTTCAGAAAATTATATTATAAATTCATCTGTAATTATAATATACTACAAAAAATACATTTTCCTTTTTTTTAGAGTTATTTTTTTATTCTTAGATTACAATTCAAATTTTAAAAAATTTAAACTACAAGATTACATTAGAAGAAAAATAAACTTTAGAAAAACATTTATTATTTTACAAAATGAAACATAGCTTATTTTTTCATTCAAATTTAACAACTTTTTCTAATTTATCACCTACAAATAATATCACAAACTTTTTCATGTTTTTTCTATTCTGCATTTTTTTATCATTTAAATATCTATGCAGTTGCTCTTTTCCTTCTTCTACTATTTTACCTATATCTTTTGATAAATCTTTCCACTCTTTTTTCTTTATATATTTCAATTCTATCATTGCTTCATATGGTACTTTTTCATATCTTCTAGTTACCAATATATCTATATATCCTTTTTTCATCTCTCTTTCGCTTTCAATATAATACCATGGACTTTTTATTAAATAGGCCATCATTATTGCTTTTAAATGTTTCTCATCAAAATTTATAAAATCTCTATTTGATAATTCTCCCAACACTTCTTCTACTAATTTTAATAGGGGATTTATATTCCCGATTTCTATTAATTCTCCAATTGATTTATTTATATCACTTGTTTCGGCATATACTTTATATTCTCTGTCAATATAACTCATAAAACTCTCATAAAATAGTTTTCTCATTACATAATTTGGTATTTCTAATTTTATTCCTTTAAATGTTTCCTCTTTTATTGTTAAATATCCCAAATAAAACAGTAATGTTATTGCATCATCTTTTTTTTGTTCTCTTTCCATATTAAAACTATCTATTAATTCTCCTGTCACTCCATCATTTTCTATTATTTCATCTATTATTTCCTGACTTTTCGGACTTAATCTCATCATATTTTCCATTTTTTTATAATCACTTGCTATATTTACATCTATTATTTTTTGTGGTTTCCTATTTTCTCGCAAATAATCTGCTAAAAAATACAATACCATATCTGTATTATATACTGTTTTTTCTCCTATTAAATTAAATAGATATCCGTTATAACTTCTTTTCATATCTTCTAATACATTTGCTGGTATATTATACATTTTTAATAAATTTATTACTGTCTCTTCTGTAAATCCTGTTAATTCATTAAATTCTCTATCTATACTTAAATTTTTCACTATATTAAATCCACTTGTTATGCTATCTAATGTTACTGGAGCTATTCCTGTCATAAATATTCTATCTACTATTGTTTCTGTACTCTCTTTTAGAACTTCATAAAATTTTCTTACAAATCCTGTTTTACTTACTATATCTTTAAATTCATTAAATTTAAAACTTAATAACTCATTTGCAAAATGGTCATATTCGTCTATTAATACATATATTTTTTGCTCTATTTTTAATTCTTCGTACTTCTTTTTGAAATCTCTTAACAGTTCTGCAGGCTCTTTTAAATTTTTATCTAATTTTATTTTTAAATTATATTTTTTTACAAAACTATCTAATTTATTATATACTTCTAATTTAAAACCATTTTTTAATATATCTTTATTTTCTGTTGATAATCCTGAAAAATTAAATTTTATAATATAATAACTATTTTTTCTTGACGTTGGATTTTTTCCTATATATAATTCTCCAAATATTTTGTCAAATTTATCACTATAATTTACATCATAATATTTCCCTAATGTATCTATCCATAATGTTTTTCCAAACTTTCTTGGTCTTAGAAACATTATATATTGTTCATCTAAATTTTCTAAATTTTCTATATATTTTGTTTTGTCTATATAAAAATAGTTTTCATCTAATATTTTTTCTAAATTTTGTAATCCATATGGTATTTTTTTCATTTACAAACCACCCCTTATAATTCCAACTCATATTATAATATAAAAATCAGCTTAAAATTCCACTTACTCTTACTCAACACCATCATATTCACCATTTTTTAAATCTTTTTCCATTTTATCATATTCACCACTATTTTTCAATTTTTTAAATCCTTCGTCATATCTTTATTATAAAATCTCCATTTTTAAATGTTTTTCTAAATTTTTGGCTTTTGAAAAATTTCGCCTTGAAAAATTGCATATTTCAAAAAAACAGCGTAGCTTATTTTCTGAATAAATTTATACTTTTCTATTAAATAGAGCAAAGGTAATAATACCTTTGCTCTTTCATAATCTTCTCTATTCATATTCACCATTTCTTAAAGATTTTACCATCTTATCATATTCTCCGCTATTTTTTAACACTTTAAATGCCTTATTATATTTTTTTATTAACTCTTTGTTTTTAGAAACTTTTTTTGATAGAAGAAGATAATAACTCATCTTTTCCATTGGCTTTTTATTATAACTGAATTTTGCTTGTTGTTCTTTTGTGAAATTATCTCTTATCAACTTTAATCCTACATCTAAATCACTAATAAAAATATTAACTCTTCCTGCATATAATTTTTTTAATCCTTGCACATCAGTTGGAGCTAAATCTAATTTCTTTCCAACATCTTTAAAACTTTTTATGTAAGAGTATCCAAGTGTTCCACCTATTTTTTTCCCTTTTAAATCCTCTAATTTATCCCAAGTAAAATCATTTCCTTTAATATAGAAAAAAACTGTTTCTCCTGATAATATTGGTTCTTCGCTAAAATAAAAATAATTTTCTCTATCTCCTACTTTTCCCCAAGAAAGTGTTCCATCATAATTACCCCTTTGAGCTAATATAAATCCTCTTTTCCAAGGGAAAAACTTATATTCTACATCCACTCCTACTTTTGCAAATGTTTTTTTCACAACATCACTTGCAAATCCATAATTTTTTAACTTTTTACCATTAAAAGGTGCCCATTCTCCATTTGTTAATGTTATCGTCTCTCCAAAACTCATAACACTCAAAACTAACACCATAAATAAAACTAAATACCTTCTTTTCATTGTAATCTCCTCCTTTTTTTCAGAAAATTATATTATAAATTCATCTGTAATTATAATATACTATAAAAAATACATTTTCCTTTTTTTAGAGTTATTTTTTTATTCTTAGATTACAATTCAGATTTTAAAAAATTTAAACTACAAGATTACATTAGAAGAAAAATAAACTTTAGAAAAACATTTATTATTTTACAAAATGAAACATAGCTTATTTTTTCATTCAAATTCAACAACTTTTTCTAATTTATCACCTACAAATAATATCACAAATTTTTTCATATTTTTCCTATCCTGCATTTTTTTATCATTTAAATATCTATATAGTTGCTCTTTTCCTTCTTCTACTATTTTGCCTATATCTTTTGATAAATCTTTCCACTCTTTTTTCTTTATATATTTCAATTCTATCATTGCTTCATATGGTACTTTTTCATATCTTCTAGTTACCAATATATCTATATATCCTTTTTTCATCTCTCTTTCGCTTTCAATATAATACCATGGACTTTTTATTAAATAGGCCATCATTATTGCTTTTAAATGTTTCTCATCAAAATTTATAAAATCTCTATTTGATAATTCTCCCAACACTTTTTCTACTAATTTTAATAGGGGATTTATATTCCCGATTTCTATTAATTCTCCAATTGATTTATTTATATCACTTGTTTCGGCATATACTTTATATTCTCTGTCAATATAACTCATAAAACTCTCATAAAATAGTTTTCTCATTACATAATTTGGTATTTCTAATTTTATTCCTTTAAATGTTTCCTCTTTTATTGTTAAATATCCCAAATAAAACAGTAATGTTATTGCATCATCTTTTTTTTGTTCTCTTTCCATATTAAAACTATCTATTAATTCTCCTGTCACTCCATCATTTTCTATTATTTCATCTATTATTTCCTGACTTTTCGGACTTAATCTCATCATATTTTCCATTTTTTTATAATCACTTGCTATATTTACATCTATTATTTTTTGTGGTTTCCTATTTTCTCGCAAATAATCTGCTAAAAAATACAATACCATATCTGTATTATATACTGTTTTTTCTCCTATTAAATTAAATAGATATCCGTTATAACTTCTTTTCATATCTTCTAATACATTTGCTGGTATATTATACATTTTTAATAACTCTATTACTGTCTCTTCTGTAAATCCTGTTAATTCATTAAATTCTCTATCTATACTTAAATTTTTCACTATATTAAATCCACTTGTTATACTATCTAATGTTATTGGAGCTATTCCTGTCATAAATATTCTATCTACTATTGTTTTTGTACTCTCTTTTAGAACTTCATAAAATTTTCTTACAAATCCTGTTTTACTTACTATATTTTTAAATTCATTAAATTTAAAACTTAATAACTCATTTGCAAAATGGTCATATTCGTCTATCAATACATATATTTTTCTTTCTAGTCCAATCCTTTCATACTCCTCTTTAAAATTCCTCAACAAAACAGCTGGTTCTTCTATTGCTTTATCTAAAATGATTTTTAAATTATATTTTTCTATAAAAGTTTTTAATTTTTCATATACTTCTAACTTAAATCCATTTTTTAATATATCTTTATTTTCTGTTGACAATCCTGAAAAATTAAATTCTATAATATAATAGCTATTTTTTCTTGAAGTTGGATTTTTTCCTATATATAATTCTCCAAATATTTTGTCAAATTTATCACTATAATTTATATCATAATATTTCCCTAATGTATCAATCCATAATGTTTTCCCAAATTTTCTTGGCCTTAAAAACATTATATATTGTTCATCTAAATTTTCTAAATTTTCTATATATTTTGTTTTATCTATATAAAAATAGTTTTCATCTAATATTTTTTCTAAATTTTGTAATCCGTATGGTATTTTTTTCATTTAAAAACCACCCCTTATAATTCTAAATTAAGTTACAATTGCCCGTTTCTTAATTCTTTTTTCATTTTATCACATTAAATACTATTTTTCAATTGTTTAAATCCTTCATCATATCTTTATTATAAAATCTGCATTTTTAGATATTTTTCTAATTTTTTGGCTTCTGAAAAGTTTTGTTTTGAAAAATCACATACTTAAAAAAACAGCATAACTTATTTTCAAAATAAATTTATACTTTCCTAATTAATTAAAGAAAGAGCAAAGGTAAAAATACCTTTGCTCTTTCATAACCTTCTCTATTCATATTCACCATTTCTTAAAGCTTTTACCATCTTATCATATTCACCACTATCTTTTAACATTTTAAATCCCTTATTATATTTTTTTATTAACTCTTTGCTTTTAGAAACTTTTTTTGATAAAAGAAGATAATAACTCACCTTTTCCATCGGCTTTTTATTATATCTAAATTTTGCTTGTTGTTCTTTTGTGAAATTATCTCTTATTAGTTTTAATCCAACATCCAAATCAAGAATAAAAATATCAACCCTTCCTGCAAATAGTTTTTTAAACCCTTGCAGATCAGTATGAGCTAAATCTAATTTTTTCCCAATATTTTTAAAACTTTTTGTATAAGAGTATCCCAGTGTTCCGCCTATTCTTTTCTCTTTTAAATCCTCTAATTTATCCCAAGTAAAATCATTTCCTTTCATATAGAAAAAAACTGTTTCTCCTGATAATATTGGCTCATCACTAAAATAAAAATAATTTTCTCTATCTCCTACTTTTCCCCAAGAAACTGTTCCATCATAATTACCTCTTTGAGCTAATATATAACCTCTTTTCCAAGGGAAAAACTTATATTCTACATCCACTCCTACTTTTGCAAATGTTTTTGTTACCACATCACTTGCAAATCCATATCCTTTTAATTTTGCTCCATTAAAAGGTGCCCATTCTCCATTTGTTAATTTTATCGTCTCTCCAAAACTCATAACACCCAACACTAACGCCATCAATAAAACTAAATACCTTCTTTTCATTGTAATCTCCTCCTCTTTTTTCAGAAAATTATATTATAAATTCCTCTGTAATTATAATATACTACAAAAAATAAATTTTCCTTTTTTTTAGAGTTATTTATTTACAAAAAGTAACTAATTAGAGCACATAGAATATGTAACCTGTTTTTAATCCATTCCTAATTATTATCATCTAACTTTTGAAATTTTTTTAATTCTTCATTTTTAATATTTTTATTGTGATGTTCTAATATAAGCTTTGCCATTTCAATATTATACTTTTTTAATTTTTCATATCCTTTTATTGTATGATTTGATAATTTGCTATTGTTTTTTAATATTACATGTAAAATTCTATCCACAATATTTATATCTTTTTCTTTACCTATATCATGCAACAAAGCCAATTTTATTATTTTTTTATTATCTTTTAATTCTATATCTTTTAAAATATCTTTTAATATATTTATACTATGTTTTTTATCATAATTACTCATATTATCAAACAATTCAAATTCATATTTATCAAGATATTTTCTAGCCATATTTTCATCTTTACCTGTATAATTTGGAAAAACATATCTTATTAATTGTTTAACTCTATTAAACATCTTTTACTATTACCTTCCCAAGTTTTTTCTTTATTGATTTAATGTTTTTTCCATTTTTACCTATTATCTCGCCTCTTTTTTCTTTATTTACATATAAAAAATATATATCTTTTAGTTTTTCAACTTTAAGTACATTTTCTATTTCAACTGTTTTATCCTGCTTAAAAAATAGATTCTCTATATCTTTTTTTAAATTTATATTTTTAAGAGTTAAATATTTTGGATTTGCAGGTTTTAATTCTCCCTTTACAATATAATTTAACATTATTCTAATCTGTTTTGGCATAAAAGAATTTCCTTCGAATATAAACTTTTCTCCATCATAGCTAATTTTTACTTTCCTAATTTTTTGTTTTAATTTTTTTCCCTTTTCATCAGAAAATTTACTTACATCATATTCGCCACTTAAATCTTCACATATTTTCTTTATCTCTTCTATAGTTTTATTAAGTTTACTTAGAGGATAGCTATATTCATAAGCTCTTCCTTCTACAATGTCAGGTAAAACTAATCCTGAAATTGTTTTTTCTATTTTTATTATTCCAAAATTTTTAGCTATATTATTAAATTCACTTTTTAATTTAATAATATCTCCATTAAAATTACTGCTAATATATAATATATTTTCAGTTGCACTTACATTACTATCAGTTCTAGCTGATTGCTGAACTCCCTTTGCCCAAGTTATTCCTAATTCATTTAATATTCTTTTAAATTCACTTTTTACACTTATTTTATTTTTATTTTCATCAAAAGATGTAAATTTAGTTCCATCATACCAAATCCAAAATAGATATCCATATTTTTTACTTTTTTCTAATTTTCTTAAATCTAACTCTAACATAATTAATTTTCTCCATTCTCTAATTATTTTACCAACATATCTACTGTAAGAGGATATATTATTAATTTTTTATGTTCGCTGCTCTTTAATATTAAATCAAACTCTATAAAATTTCTATCTGTATTTGGTTCTCCATTTGTTTCTCCAGAATTGTTTATATCTTCCCAATCACTACCAGAGCTATTCCTAACTCTTAATCCACCTAATTTATCAAACCATACTTTATATTTTTTTTGACTACTACCATTATATAAATCCACATTTTTTATCTCTACATTTCTAAATAGTGAATCACTATATTTTTTGCTGTCAAATTTATACATCATATACTTTTTAGTTAATGGGTCTTTTAATATTTCATTTGTATCCTCATTAGTGGTATAATCTGGAATCATATCTCCATTTTTATCATTAAAGCATACATAATCAAAGCTTTCTCCAGCCAAACCATTTACAGTTACTCCATTAATATCTTTTCTAAATTCTATCATATAATTTTCAGTTGAAGAATATTTCAAAGTCTGCATATATACTATATCATATTTAAGTTTATATAATGCTTTATCTAATTTTTCACTTTCTAAATAATTATCAAATTTAGCACTACCTACTGATGTTAATATTCCTATTATAGCAATTACAATCATAAGTTCTATTAAGGTAAATCCCTTAATTTTCACATTAATCACCTTCATATTCAATATTTTTCAACACATTTAGTCCTGACATTTTTTCTATAATTCTTATATTTTCATTTAAAAATTCTTTATCTTTTATATTATTTCTATTATTAAAAACCAATCCTTTTATTTTTATTCCTTCATTTTTTAAAATATTTATCGTTAAAAGAGTATGATTTATTGTTCCTAAACTATTATTTGTTACAATTATAACTTCTGATTTGTCTTTATATTCTTTTATTAAATCCAAATATGTATAATATTCTGTATATGGTACTAATAATCCTCCAGCGCCTTCTGTATACACAATATCATTATTTTTTAAATTTTCGTCTATTTTTTCTTTTATTTTTTTTATATTTATCTCTTTATTATCTAATTTTGATGCCATATGAGGTGAAACTGGTTTGTTAAAAAAATATAAATTAATATCAGATATTTTTTTATTTAATTTTTCACTATATTTATAACTGTCTGAACCTTTATAATTATCAAAAGTTTCAAGTCCTGTTTCTATAGGTTTTAATGCCATAACTTTATTGCTATTTTTTATATCTTCTTCTATTAATTTTAAAGTAGCATATGTTTTTCCTATTTCTGTACCTGTCCCAACTATAAAATATAATTTATTATTTTTTTCATCTCTATTTTTTACAATATGGCATTTTCTACATCTAGCTTCATATGAATCTTTAGCTCCTACCATTATAACTGGGTCATCATAATATGCTGGTTCTCCATCTATTATTCTTTGAGTTCTTGAAGCTGGATTACCACATACTACACATATTGCGTTAAATTTATCAACATATTCTGCTTTTGCCATTAATTCTGGCATAGGATGAAATGGTTCTCCTCTAAAATCTTGGTCAAGTCCTGCTAATATAACTCTTTTTCCAGAATTAGCCAACTCTTCTACAAATTCAACTATACCTTGACCAAAAAATTGTGCTTCATCTATTCCCACTACATCTAAATTTTCCATCTCGTTCACATATTTTTTCATACTTTCCACATTAGATACAGGAATTGCCTCTATCATATTTTTGCTATGAGACACAACTTTTTTTTCATCATATCTATTATCAATAGAATGTTTAAAAGCAATTATATTTTGATTCGCAAATTCTGCTCTTTTTAATCTTCTGATTAGTTCTTCACTTTTTCCAGAATACATACTTCCTGTTATCGCTTCTATCCATCCTACTCCTTTTGTAAACCATAAATGCATTTTTTACCTCCAGTATATAAATTTCAAAATTCTAACTCTTTTATTTCTTAAATTATATTTATTAAATTATATTTATTAAATTATATTTATTAAATTATATTTATTAAATTAATTATTGCTAATATTTTTTTCTTTCTATTATCAATTTTCTATTATCAATTGTCAATTATATCTTATTCTATTATACCTTTTTACATTATAAAAATCAACAAAACAAAAAGACATTAAGATTATCTCCTAATGCCCTTCCTCTATTGTAAATTTTTCATTATTAATTATCTAAAATATTTCCATTGATAAATATCTTTCTCCTGTATCTGGTAAAATTACTACTATTTTTTTCCCACTGTTCTCTGCTCTTTTTGAAATTTCAATTGCCGCATAAACAGCTGCACCAGAAGATATTCCTGCTAATATTCCTTCTTTTTGTGCTAGTAATCTCATTGTTTCAAATGCATCTTCATTTTTAACTTCAAATACCTCATCAAATATATTTACATTTAATACATCAGGTAAAAATCCTGCTCCAATTCCTTGTATCTTATGAGGCCCAGGCTTTCCTCCTGATAATATTGGTGACCCTTCTGGCTCTACTGCTACTATTTTTACATTTGGAAGTTTTTCTTTTAGTGCTTCTCCTACTCCTGTTATCGTTCCACCTGTTCCTACTCCTGCTACAAATATATCTATATCATTATTCATATCATTTAATATTTCTATTCCTGTTGTTTCTCTATGTACTTTAGGATTAGCTTTATTTTCAAATTGACTTGGAACAAAACTATTTTTATATTCTTTTGATAATTCTGCCGCTTTATTAATTGAACCTTTCATTCCTTCTACACCTGGAGTAAAAACTATTTCTGCTCCATACGCCTTTAATATACTACTTCTCTCTCTGCTCATTGTATCTGGCATTGTTAATATAAGTCTATATCCTCTAACTGCACAAACCATAGCAAGTCCTATTCCAGTATTTCCACTTGTTGGCTCAATTATAACTGTATCTTTATCAATTAATCCCTCTTTTTCTCCAGCTTTTATCATTGCGAATGCTATTCTCTCTTTCACACATCCACCTGGATTAAAAGACTCTATTTTTACATACAGTTCTGCATTCCCATTATTTATTTTATTTAATTTCACAATTGGAGTTTTTCCTATAAGCTCCAATATATTATTGTAAATTTTACCCATTTTACACCTCCATTTATTGTACGATTTTCCAGTATTGGATTTTATCTTTCTTTGATAATTCTACAATCTATTTTTATATAATTTTCTTTACTTTATTTAATTTTGTTTTAGAATTTGGGCGAACACACAGGTTCGCCCCTACAGTTATTATATGACAAAATAAATATTTCTTAACTTAGGAATGGCTTAAAAATAACATTCCCATTTTGCTTTAAAATACGCAATGTTTTAAGCGTTTTTATAACAAAATATGAGAACATTATTTTTTAAACGTTCCTTACCCCTTGCTTTTCTCCAAAGCTTGTTTTAAATCTTCTATTAAATCATCTATATTTTCAATTCCAACAGATAATCTTATTAAATCTGGTGCTACTCCTGCTGCGATTTGTTGCTCTTCGCTAAGTTGTGCATGAGTCGTACTTGCTGGATGTATCACTAATGATTTTGCATCTGCTACATTTGCAAGATGTGAAAACAGTTCTAAACTATTAATAAATTTTTTCCCTGCTTCTAATCCACCTTTTATTCCAAAACTGAATATTGAACCTGCTCCTTTTGGCAAATATTTTGCAGATAATTTTTCATATTTGCTTCCTTTTAATTCTGGATACTTTATCCAACTTACATTCTCATTTTCATTTAAAAATTCTACTATTTTTCTAGCATTTGATACATGTCTTTCCATTCTAAGAGATAATGTTTCTAATCCTTGTAATAATAAAAATGAATTAAAAGGACTTATACAAGCTCCCATATCTCTTAAAAGTTGTACTCTTGCTTTTACTATATATGCCGTTCCACCAAGGTCAGCATATTTTATTCCATTATAACTTGGATCTGGTGTTGTAAAATCAGGGAATTTACCACTTTTTTCCCAATCAAATTTACCTCCATCTACAATTAATCCGCCTATTGTTGTTCCATGACCTCCTAAGAATTTTGTAGCTGAATACACTACTACATCTGCTCCAAATTCTATTGGTTTACATAAATAAGGAGTCGCAAATGTATTATCAACTATTAAAGGAATTCCATTTTCATGAGCTATTTTAGCTATTTCTTCCAAATCTGCTACATTTGCCCCTGGATTACCTATTGTTTCTACATATAAAGCTTTTGTTTTATCTGTTATTGCATTTTTAAAATTTTCTACATTGTCAGGATTAACAAATGTTGATTTTATCCCATATTTTGGCAAAGTAGATTTAAAAAGATTATATGTTCCCCCATATAATGTGCCAGCTGCAACTATTTCATCTCCTGCTTTTGCTATGTTTAAAATCGCATATGTTATTGCCGCTGATCCTGACGCAGTTGCTAAAGCTGCTGTCCCGCCATCTAATGCAGCAATTCTTTTTTCTAGCACATCAGTTGTTGGATTCCCTATTCTTGTATAGATATAACCTGCTTCTTTTAATGCAAACAGGTCCGCTGCTTGTTGCGTATCATCAAACAGATATGATGTTGTTTGATAAATTGGAACTGCTCTTGACCTTGTTTCAGAATCTACTATTTGTCCTGCATGTAATTGCAATGTCTCAAAACTATAATTTTCTTTTCCCATTTTACACTCTCCCTATTGTAATTAAAATTATTTCGTTATTTCTCCTTTAAATATAAAACATATTTACTGTTTTATTTTTATATTTATCTATTATATCTTCTAACGTTATTCCTTTTAAAAATTCATAAATTTTATCATCTAATTTCATCCAAACTTCTTTTTCTAATATTCCATCTAATGTTTCACTGTTATAATCTTCATTGTAGCTTTTTAAATCTTTTTCTAAAATATTTAATATTTTATATATTGTTATTTCAGAAGGCTTTTTTTTCAAATAGTATCCACCTTTAGAGCCCTTTACACTTTGCAGACAATCTAAGGTTTTTAGCGATATAAATATTTGTTCTAAATATTTAATTGAAATATTTTCTTTTTCTGAAATTTCTTTTATTGTAACTTTTCTTTTATTATAATTTAATGATAAATATGCCATAGCTCTTATCCCGTATTTACTTTTAGTAGATATAAACATTATTTTATCTCCTTTTTAATCATACTAAATTAATATGATTACTATGTTAATAAAAGTGTACTGTTTTTTACAAGTTTTGTCAACTTCTTTTTGCGATTTTAATTTTATATCTCTATACTCTCATCATTTCCTCCAACTACATCTTCTAACTTTTGTAAAAATATAATGCCTTTTCCTTCTTGCTCTATGTCTATTCCCTCATTTTTCAGTACTCCCACTAATCTTTGAGCGTATTCTTTATCTTCTGTTATTCCAATTAATATCTTTGAAGATATATTTTTATCACTAAACAGAGCAAAACTATTTAAAAAAGGTATATCAAAAAACATTTTTCTAATTCCATATGTTGAATCTATTATTGTTGGATTAACTAATCCAGTTTCTATAGCTAATTCCATTACTTTATCAAATTCTATCACTTTATTTATTATTATTGTAGCCAAATATTTATCTTTTTGCTCTTTAGTTTTTACAATTTCGACTTTTTCAAAATCAGATATAAGCTTTATTACATCTTCTGGTACATCTGAATTTATCAATGATTTTTTTATCTCCTCTTTACTTAAAAATCTTGCTATTTTTGCCATAATATTTAAATAAGTTTTGCTATCTTTTCCTACACCTATACAAAATATTAGATTTACTTTTTTATTAAATCCACCATATTTTATTCCATCTTTTGATATTATAACCACAATAAAATCTTTTTTTACAATATCACTTTTAATATGAGGCATTCCTATACCTTTTGCTATTTCTGTACTCATTTGATTTTCTCTTTCCCAAATTTCTTTCAAAAAAACATCTTTATCCTCAATATATCCCTTTGATAATACCAATCCTGCTATTTTTTCAAAAAGTTCTTCTTTATCTGTTATTTTACATTTTGTTATTATTAACTCTTTATTTATTATATTCTTTAAAACCCCCATTATTTTTCCTCCTCCTTTATCTTTTTCCATCCAATTATGATTTCCAAAACATTTAAATCTCCAATAACTTCCCTATTTTCATTCATCACAGGTAATTCCTGCACATCAAATTTATACATTATTTTTACTGCTGTATCTAAACTATCTTTATCACTAATCCCTATATAATCTGTTTCCATAATATCATCAACTATATTTGCAGAAGCAAATTTTGACAATGAATAAAAATTTTCATTCCCACTTTTCAGATAAAAATCGCTATCTATCATATCGATTAATAATCTTTTTACTGCCTTTTTTAATGTAATATAACCTACCATCTCTTTTTTTGAATTTATAACATATATTGTTCTATTTATTTTATTATCCAAAAATAAATTTGCTACCTCTTCAATCTTTTTTCCCTTTTCTACTATTAATGGTTTTGTAATTTTATTTCTAACATCTTTTATTTTTATAGTTTTCATAGTTTCCTCCTTAATTTTTAAATGCAGCCTTTAACATAAATGGCGTAGTTATTGCCGATACTATTACCATTAATACTACAGCTCCAAATACTGTATCTCCGATTATATGTTTAGCCATTGCCATATTTGCCACTACAAGAGCCACTTCCCCTCTTGGAACTAATCCTATTCCTATTGCAACACTCCTTTTTATATTAAATCCACTAAATTTTGCTCCTAAACTACCTCCAACTATTTTACTAATCATTGCAACTAAAACAAAAATTAGTGCGAAATACAAATTGAATTTTCCATTTCTTAAATTAGTTGTTAATCCTATATTTATAAAAAACATTGGAACAAAAATAGATTGTCCTATCTCTTTTATCCCTTGATCAACTTTATTTTTAGATTTTGTCTGTCCAATAGCTAATCCTGCAAAATATGAACCTGTTATTGCAGCCATTCCACTTATTTTAGCTCCCCAAGAATAGAGAAAGGACAATGCCAACCCCATTGAAACTTCTGTATCTTCAGAAGATGATTTCCTTGAATATTCAAAAACTTTATTTAATACAAAGAATGCAATAAAACTAGCTATCGCAACATATATCACCATATCTCCTAATATGCCCATTGCATTTTTATCTCCCTGTCCTAAAAAACTAAATATAAAAGTTAATAATATTATCCCAATAACATCATCTAAAATTGCAGCTCCCATAATATTCATACCTTCTACAGTCCTAAATTTTTTCATATCCAATAAAGTCATCACTGTAACACTTACACTGGTAGCCGTCATTATTACTCCTATTACCAGCACTTCATTTAATGGCATATGAAAAGCTTTTGCTAATAATATTCCACTTATAAACGGTACTATAACCCCATTTGTAGATATAATAAGAGCACTTTTTCCTGATTTTTTCATACCTTCCATATCGGTTTCTAATCCTGCTTCAAATAACAGAAGTATTACTCCTATTTCAGAGAAAAACTCTATTATTACATTGGTTTTAATAAGATCAAACCCCGTTGGTCCTATTAGTAATCCAATTAAAAGCATTCCTACAACTGGAGGTTGCTTATATTTTGTTGATATTCCAGAAAAGATTTTTGCTAAAATTATTATTATTGCAACGTGTGCTAATAAATGCTGTGAAATTTCCATTTTTACCCCCTTTTTTTATTTTTTCCTATATTAAATTCTTCCATATAATTATTCAAAAGTCAAACTTTAATTTTAAATAGAAAAATAAGCTATATAACTATTATAAGTTATATAGCTTATTTTCTTATCCTAAATTTATCTTTCCGTTTCCTATTTCTATTCCTACTCCACCATTATCTAAAGTTAATTTATCATCTTTCATTTTTATTGCACTTCCACCAGTTGTGATATTTACTTTTTTATCATCCATAGTTATTGTGCTATCTTTATTATTTATTCCTATTTTACCATCTTTTAAAATTATCTCTTTTTCTCCTTTTGTTAATCCCACACTTTCTTCTGTTATTTCTACATAACTTTCATCATCTTTTCCTGTTATTTTTATTGATTTAGAATCAAATCTAACCTCTTTTCCAAAACTTGTTCTGATTATTTTTACATCTGGGTCGTTGTCTATATCTTCAGTTTTACTACTTACATTTCTTATACTTACTTCTCCTGCTTCAGCTCCAAAATGGACTTCTACTAATGTATCTTCTTCTGGTGTGAAATATGTACCTGTATACATTCTTTCTATTGGATAATAGTAACTCTTGCTTTCGTCATATTCATTTTCCATTTCTGTATATTCTATTTGTGCTTTATGTTGTTTTGATACTTTTTTTATTGTCCCTTTTAATGTTAGTCCTGTTATACTTTCTTCTCTTTTTACTACTCCTATATTAAATTCATCTCGTCTTACAAATACTAAATCTGATTTTAATACTCCGCTTTCTTTGTATATCCTGTTTTTTATTAATAATAGCGAATCTTGTTTCCCTGTATTTACATCAATATTTATATTATATGGATTACCTATTGAAAACAGTTCTTCTCCTTTTATTTGAGGATATCCTTTTAATTTGTAACTATTTTCTATTGCTCTTTTTTTCATCTTTCTACTTAATAATAAATTCTTATTATCTATTGTTTTTTGACTACTTCCAAATTCTCCTATTGCTATTCCTGCTACTGTTTTGGGATTTTTACCTTTACTATCATCCACTATTATTAAATCATTCTCTCTTCTTACTATTCTCTTTAAAAAATCCCAATCACTTTCTTTATATTGCACTTCTACTGGGTTTAATTCTGTTATTAACTCTTGTTTGTCTATATGACTATTAAATCCAAATGAGTATTTATTTTGATAAGTTTCATTTAATTTACTTATTACATCTTCATATTTTGTACCAAGATTATGATATACTCTGTTTCTTTTTTCTTTTTCTAATTCTTTGCTTAAGGAATAACTTTTTATTTTTACCTTACAACTATTTTGCTCTATTTCCATAGAATGTTCATAAATTAATCCTCTAAATATAGGCTTATTATCATCTCCATATAATATTTCTATTCCTTGCTTTTCTACATTTAGAAATCTAGTTACTTCATCTGTATCTTCTCCTGCTATTATCCCTTCTATTTCTGCTACTGTGTGTTCATTTACTTCTTTTATTATTTCTAAATTTAATAAATTAACATATTTTATACCTTTTATTTTTACTTGATAATCCATAAATCCTTTGCCTAAATCTTCTTTTTTCTCTTTTGGTTTTTCTATTAAATCTATCCCTAAGTATCCTTCCATATAGTTGCTTATTGTTAAATAATCATCTAAATTATTTCCGTAATAATAACGTAAATTACGGTCCATTAAGATAAGATTATCCCCATAATATTTGCAGCCTGTATCTCTATTTATTTTATCTTTTACTAGACTTTCTTCTTTATCTTTTCCTTTATATGTTCCGCTTATATCTTTTCCATCTGCTGTTACTTTAGAATTTTTTCCTATATTACGAATGTTATAATACTTATCTTTATATCCCAAACTTGAATACAGCTCATAATCATTATTCGGTTTCTCTCTTTCTATATTTAAAAGATACTTTGATGGTGTTGTTATTTTTAGTGTTATCTCTTTCTCCTTAGTATCTATCCCTAATTTTTCATTATAAATTATTACTTTCTTTTCATCTTCTTCAAAGCCTAATTTTAATTTTACTTCTCCTTTTTTAACTTCTAATTTTATTAATTCATCTATTTTATATCTTCTAAGTTCATCTTCTAATTGCTCTATTGAGTTTATTATTTTATATTTATTTAAATATTTTTCTATTAATTCTTTTTTCAATTTATCTTCTTTGGAAAAATATTTATCTGTTCTTTGTTTTCTTTCTGGTAATTCTTTATATAATTTTTCACCTAACTCTTTCAATAGCACATCTCTTAAAAAGGCTGTATTTTCTTTATAATAGATTGCATAAAATAACTTTTCTTTTAATTCTTCATTATCCTTTATTCCTATATATTTTAATAATCCTTTTATATATGACTGTAAATAATCTTTATTTACTATTTCCATTATATCTTCTTCTTTTGCTATATGATCATATATACTCTTTCCACCTCTATTCTTTTCTTCTGTTTTTATATGTGGATAAAACATTGTTAATCCGTGATAAGCTCCTGCATCTAAATGGTTTGCTTCTTTTTCTTTTAACACTTTTAATAAATTCCCTACATATATCCCTTTATTTTCCTCTTTTAAATTTTTATCTACTAAATATCTTTTTCCTACATGTTTAAATACTGTTCCTGTCACATCTTTTGATATTGAGTATGCTATTAAATTTATATCTTTATTATAATAATTATCCATAAATATTTTTTTTCTCTCTAACAGTTCTATAGAATAATCTAATGAATCTTCACTTGTTAAACTGTTTTTTTCTATCTCTATTTTGTTACTCTCATCCCAATGATTTAAGCCATTTGCATTACTTTTTAAATACTCGTCTAATCCTTTGCTTATTATGTTTTTTAGCTCTTCTTTTGTTGGAATTTTTATTAAACTATTTGGTATATCTACAAATTCTGTATTTAGTGATATAAGGTATGTTCCGTTCGTTTTTACAAAACCTGCCTGAATAAATTCTTTTAAGATATATTTCCCTTTTTCTCCTGTTGAATCAAATATCTCTTTCCATGATAATTTTGTTAAAATTGCCTCTGTCCCAAATAGTTCATATCCATTCATTCTGCTAAATCCTGCTACTCCTACTCCGTTCCATATTACTGTTTTTGATATGTTTTCTGCTCCTATTACTGATACGTATTGAGATAAGCCTCCGCCTAAGCTGTGCCCTGTTATTGATATTGTTTTGTGTTGATTATTTGGTGCATTTAATATTTTATTATAAAAATCTTCCGCTAATTTAAATTGTATCCCTGGCATTCCACATACTATTTGACCATTTGTATATATATGTTCTTCCATAAAATTCTTAAAACTTTTTTTCCCGCCTACCTCTTTATCTGTTCCTCTATACGCTATTACTATTTCATTGTCTTTTTCAAATGCTGCTGCATAAAATCCTTCATATTGAGCTTTTATATCTTCATGTTTCCCTTCGTATTCTCTTTTATATTTACTTAAATCAAATCCTTCTAATAACTTCCATCCTTCCATTCTTTCAGTAAAGTAGTTCCATCTTTGTTGACGTTCTGAATTGTTAAAATGGTGTTTTAATAAAATATCTTTTAATGGGTTATTATTATCTTTATCCTCATACCTCTCATACGCCAAATCCGCCAATACTAAAAATTCTAAATCTTTTACATTTCCTCTTTCCATTTTTACTCACTCTCCTATTTTTATTTTTTGTAATTTCTTCTATAACCTAACAATTTTTCTATATCTTTTATTGATTTTATCTTATAATAATCCTGTTCTTCTATTCGAAGCCCAGCATAATTTTTTTTCCAATATTCCGTTACATCAAATTCGCTTGTCCAACTTGAAAACCAATTACTTACTTTCAATATATGGTCTATATCTTTATCTTTAAAAAAATCTTCATCATATATATTTATTGTTATACTTGCCCACTCTAAATTCTGATTTTTCAAATATTTAAACAGTTCCCATACTTCTTTTATAAAGGCTTCTTTCTTCTTTTTTGTGCTTACTACATCTTCAAAAATTAATATAAATATATTTACATGCATTTTATTTGGAATATTTTCAAAAAAGAAATCAAATTTTTTCCTTTTCAAAATTTTTAGTACCTCTCTTTTTTCATCATAGATATGTATTCCCATATTTCCCCAAAAATAAAGTTTTTTTTCTTTAAATATCTTCTTTATTATTGATTTATAATATATTGTTGTTAAATTTGCTTCTTTTATCGAAGAATAATTTTCAATAACCCTTTCTTTTGGATCTTTTTTGACAAACGCAAAAAATGTCTCCTTATCTATATTATTCTCTTTTGGATATACCTCCAATACCCATTTACTTCTCTTGCCATCATAAAATATTCTCCTTATCTCAAATTTTTCATCATATCTTGTTTCTAATTCATTCATTACTAATGACTTTATTCTTGCTTTTTCTTTTTTATTTTCACATCCTGTTAATAAAGTTGATGTTACTAATAATAGCAGAATAAATAACAATATTCTTCTTTTCATCTTCTCAGCTCCTCTTTTTATTTTTTTGTTATCTATGATTTTAAAACTTAATTCTAATATTAAATTTTTTAATATCTTAATTAAATTTAAAAATCTTGTTATCTATTTCCAATTCTTTATTGTAGATTATTCCTTTATTTTCCTCTTTTAAATTTTTATCTACTAAATATCTTTTTCCTACATGTTTAAATACTGTTCCTGTCACATCTTTTGAAATTGAGTATGCTATTACATTTATGTCTTTATTATAATAATTATCCATAAATCTTTTTTTTTCTCTAACAGTTCTATAGAATAATCTAATGAATCTTTACTTGTTAAACTGTTTTTTTCTATCTCTATTTTGCTACTCTCATCCCAATAATTTAAGCCATTTGCATTACTTTTTAAATACTCGTCTAATCCTTTGCTTATTATGTTTTTTAGCTCTTCTTTTGTTGGAATTTTTATTAAATTATTTGGTATATCTACAAATTCTGTATTTGGTGATACAAGATATGTCCCGTTCGTTTTTACAAAACCTGCCTGAATAAATTCTTTTAAGATATATTTCCCTTTTTCTCCTGTTGAATCAAATATCTCTTTCCATGATAATTTTGTTAAAATTGCCTCTGTCCCAAATAGTTCATATCCATTCATTCTGCTAAATCCTGCTACTCCTACTCCGTTCCATATTACTGTTTTTGATATGTTTTCTGCTCCTATTACTGATACGTATTGAGATAAGCCTCCGCCTAAGCTGTGCCCTGTTATTAATATATTACTATCTATATTTTTAGTTAATATATAATTATAAAAATCTTCCGCTAATTTAAATTGTATCCCTGGCATTCCACATACTATTTGACCATTTGTATATATATGTTCTTCCATAAAATTCTTAAAACTTTTTTTCCCGCCTACCTCTTTATCTGTTCCTCTATACGCTATTACTATTTCATTGTCTTTTTCAAATGCTGCTGCATAAAATCCTTCATATTGAGCTTTTATAGATTCTGGTTGGTCTTTATATTCTCCTTTATATTTACTTAAATCAAATCCTTCTAATAACTTCCAACCTTCCATTCTTTCAGTAAAGTAGTTCCATCTTTGTTGACGTTCTGAATTTCCTGATTCTGTTGTGTCATTAAAATGATGTTTTTTTAAAACTTTTTCTAAATCATCCCCTTCATCTTTCTTTTCATACCTCTCATATGCCAAATCTGCCAATACTAAAAATTCTAAATCTTTTTCATTTCATCTTTCCATTTTTACTCACTCTCCTATTTTTATTTTTGATTCCAGTCTAACTTTCTTAACTTATCTTTTATCTCTTTAATATATTTTATATTTTTATAATCTTTTTCTCTTATTCTTAAAAGATATGTTTGTTTTTTCCAATATTCCGTTACATCAAATTCGCTTGTCCAACTTGAAAACCAATTACTTACTTTCAATATATGGTCTATATCTTTATCTTTGAAAAAATCCTCATCATAGATATTTACTGTTATACTTGCCCATTCTAAATTCTGACTCTTTAAATATTTAAATAGTTCCCACACCTCTTTTATAAAGGCTTCTTTCTTTTCTTTTGTGCTTGTTACATCTTCAAATATATAGATAAAAATTCTAACATCTGTTATTTTGGGAATTTTATTAAATATAGTTTCTATTTTTTTTATTTTATCTGTATCTAAATTTGTTTCTCCTATCCCAACATTTGCCCAAAAACGCAATTTATTTTCTTTGAACATTTTTTTTATTATTGGTCTGTAATATATTTTTGTTAAATTAGAATTTTTTATTGTATAATAATTCTCTATCACCCTTTCTTCTGGATCTTTTTTGACAAACGCAAAAAATGTTTCATCATCTATATTATTCTCTTTTGGATACACCTCCAATACCCATTTGCTTCTCTTATCATCATAAAATATTCTCCTTATCTCAAATTTTTCATCATATCTTGTTTCTAATTCATTCATTACCAATGACTTTATTCTTGCTTTTTCTTTTTTATTTTCGCATCCTGTTAATAAAGTTGATGTTACTAATAATAACAAAATAAATAATAAGATTCTTCTTTTCATATTTTCATCTCCTATTTTTTAGTTTTTATGAACATTTTTTTATATATTTAGGGAAATCAAGTGCTCCTTCTAATGATTCTTTTAATAAAACTTTTAATCCTGAACCAAAAAACTTTGCTCCTTCTCCTCCTACTTTTGATGATAGAAATGCTGGCATTATGTTTCCAGGGACATTTGCTACAATGAACATTCCAATTTCTAATGCTTGAATAGTATTGTTTGCTTTTTCTACTTCATCTCTATTTGGTAATTTTAATAAATTTTTTGTTATTTTTTCTTTTAGTTTATTTATTTTAGCAGTGTTTTTATTTTCTAAGGCTTTTAGTAGATCGTAAAGATCTTGTTTTGAATCAGAATCTAATTGCTCTGATATTCTTTTCTTTATCTCCTCTTTTTCTTTTTCTTCTAATTTTTCTAATGCTTTACTTAATGCTTCTGAAAATACGTCTACATAATCTGACATATTTTTTGTTAAATATTCTGATACTATTTTGTATTTGTCTCCTCCGTAGATTACTTCCCATTCTCCTAAGAATTTTCCAACAGAATCTAATTTTGATAGGTATTCCATTCCTATTCCTGCTGATTTTCGCATTTCGATTAGGGCTTGGGTTTTGTCTAGTTTTCCGTTTTGATATCCGTAGATGTATTTTCCTATTTTTTTACTAGTTTTTTTATCATCATATTCTCTTACAAATGATTCTGGGGTTAAAAGGTCTTTTAGCTTATTTGTTCTACTTTTTCTACCTCTTTCATTTAAAGTTAAATTAACAAATTGCCAATCTAAATTTGCCAAATTACTAAATACTAATAATTCTTTATCTGTTGTTTTAGCCGAACCACTACTTTCACTCATTACATTTACCACTTTTACTCATCTCCTTTTTTATTTATGTATATATAAGTTATGTAATTATCTATTTTTATATCACTTAATTTATCATATTTTCTATCTTTATCTTCTTTTGTTATTGAACTTTTATAATTTGCCTCTAACATTCCTATAGAATATATCCAACACTGTCTTTGAGCATTATATTTTTCTAACTCCTTATAACTCAACTCACTTTTACTTATCCTATTCATTCTCTTAATCAATTCATAATCACTCATTTTCTTAACTTCATCTTCTAATTTTCCACTCATCTCCTTTCTTAATTTCATTGGTGGCATATACACTTTTTCTCCCTCTACTGTGAGTGCTACTTTTTTTCCGTGTTTTATTTCATAGGTGTAATCATAATATCCTGGTGCTAATACTCGCTCATCTATAAATATTACTCCCATCTCTAAATATTTGAACAACCCTTCCTTTTTTAAATATTGGATATACTTATATATCTCTTTCCTCCTTTCCTCTTTTTCTTTTTCATTATCTATTCTATCAAATATATAAATATATAAAGTTAGTTCTAATCTTTTATTTTTTAGATCTTCTTTTACTGCTTTCATTTTTTCTTGAAATCCACATTCTAAATATTGTAAATATCCATCTCCTTTTTTTTCTGAATATTTTACACGTGACTTTATTCTTATTTTGTTTCCAAATATTTTTTTGGATTTTAAAAGCAAATAATTTTCTGCTTCATCATTCATTTTTATTACTCCATAATTATCACCAACTCCTCCTAATCTACCGAAGGGTAATATATCTACACTTGCTCTCGCATGATAATAACTATCATATTCTTTATTTGTTCCAATTATTGACTTAGGATATATTTCTGCCTGATAAAATTTTTCTCCATTTGCACTTCTTGTTCCTATGTTTTCTACAATAAAATCTTCTCCGTAATCTTTTTTTAGTTCCTGCTCCATCTTTGTTCTTATCTCTTTTACACTATGCCCAAAAATCATTGGTTTCAATACTGGTATTAATAATATCAATATTATAAAAATAATAATTCTTGGCAATTTTTCTTTTAATTCTTTTTCCATTTTTTCACTCCTTTTTTATTTTTTATTAGGGGAATATAAGTTTATTCGGAAAATAAGCTATGCAATTTTGTTAAATTTTTTAGAAATTAAAAATTTAGAAAAACATTTATGCGTTATCAGAGGAAGCTAGCTTATTTTAAACATTCTAAAGGTTATTTTATCCCTTTGTTTATCTCTTCATTTCTTTGTCTTGATACAAAGAAACGAAGCAAAGAAAAATCAAGAAGCTAAAAAACTCGTTCGCTTTAGAGGAGGACGCTCTCTCAGACAGTTTTAGCTTCAGGAGATTTTATGATAAAAAAGCTATAAATCTTTTAATAGATTTATCTTTAAAGTTATATTTATTATATTATTAATTTCTATTGTTTTCTTTTTCGCTTTTTTATCATAAAATCTTTTTTAGTTTTATTTTGGACAAACTTTATGATTTTGAGTTTTTTTGGTATTTAGATACAAAAGTCAAAATTGAATTCGGTTCTAAAACAGTTTAAAGTGTGTTTTTTCTGTATGGAGATTATAACATTTTTGTTGGTTTTTAGGAACATTTTTTTATATATTTAGGGAAATCAAGTGCTCCTTCTAATGATTCTTTTAATAAAACTTTTAATCCTGAACCGAAAAACTTTGCTCCTTCTCCTCCTACTTTTGATGATAGAAATGCTGGCATTATGTTTCCAGGGACATTTGCTACAATGAACATTCCAATTTCTAATGCTTGAATAGTATTGTTTGCTTTTTCTAATTCATCTCTATTTGGTAATTTTAATAAATTTTTTGTTATTTTTTCTTTTAGTTTATTTATTTTAGCAGTGTTTTTATTTTCTAAGGCTTTTAATAGAGCGTAAAGATCTTGTTTTGAATCAGCATCTAGTTGCTCTGATATTCTTCTTTTTATATCATTCTTTTCTTTTTCTTCTAATTTTTCTAATGCCCCGTTTAATGCTTCTGAAAATACGTCTACATAATCTGACATATTTTTTGTTAAATATTCTGATACTATTTTGTATTTGTCTCCTCCGTAGATTACTTCCCATTCTCCTAAGAATTTTCCAACAGAATCTAATTTTGATAGGTATTCCATTCCTATTCCTGCTGATTTTCGCATTTCGATTAGGGCTTGGGGTTTGTCTAATTGTTCGTTTTTATATCCGTAGATGTATTTTCCTATTTTTTTACCAGTTTTTTTATCATCATATTCTCTTACAAATGATTCTGGGATTAAAAGGTCTTTTAGTAGGGGATATACTCCATCTTTTTCTGTTAATCTTACAAATTGCCAATCTAAATTTGCTAAATTACTAAATACTAATAATTCCTTATCTGTTATTTTGTTATTTGCTATTTAATTTACCCTTTTTAACATCATCTCCTTTATTTTTTATATAAATATAGTTTAAAATTTTAGCTATCATTATATCATTCAAATTTTTATAATTATATGGTTCAACCACAAAAAGGAAAAAAGGAAATTTTTCGTATAATATATATAAGCATATAAAATTATCGAGGAGGCTTAAAAATGTTTAGAACAAATAAATATCAACAATTAAAATTAGAATATCCAGTAGCAATGATGCCAAAATATTTAGTAGAAATATTAGAAAAAGGTTGGGCGGAAGAATTTAAGAAACATATCTATCCAAAAATAAATGAAGAAAAATTTTCATTATTATTTAGCGAAAAAAACATCAAAACCAAATTCACCAATAAATGTAATAATAGGGTTATTGAGATTAAAAGAATTTTTCAATCAAACAGATGAAGAATTAATAGGAACACTATCTTTTGACATAAGATAGCAGTATGCATTAAATACAACAAGCTATACAAAACAACCAATATCAATAAATACACTAACAAATTTCAGAAGAAGAGTGTATAAATATGAATAGGAAACAGAAATAGATTTAATAAAAGAAGAAGTAGAATCAATTTCACAAGAAATAGAAAAATATTTAAAAATAGAAGGAAGTTTATTTAGAATGAATTCTTTTATAGTAAGTTCAAATTGCAAAAAATTAACAAGGTTAGAATTGGTCTATGAAACAAATTTAAATTTAATAAAAAAATTAAATGATTATAGATAGAAAATTAATACTGGTTGAATGTAAATCATATTTAGAAAAAGGAAATAAGAATGAAACAATATTATAGAAGTAAGAATACAGAAACAAGTTCAAAATTAGAGATTCTATTAAATCATACAAAATTATTATATGATTGACCCACAAAAAGGTATTTAGTTTTCTCCACACCACTACATATAGTGTTCGAAAGCTTTTAGAAAACTACCTTTTTGAAGTCTAATCATTCAGTGATTAAATTTATCTTTTAATTATCTTTTCAAATATTTCTCCAAAACTCTATTCAATTCATTTTTATCTATTGGCTTTGTCAAAAAATCATCCATTCCATTTTCCAAAGCTTTTTCTCTATCCTCTTTTGTACTACCTGCTGTTAAAGCCACTATTATAGTATGCTTCCCTAACTCTTTTTCATATTCTCTTATCTCGTTCGTTGCTTCTAATCCATCTTTTACTGGCATTTGAATATCCATAAGTATAATATCAAAATTATTTTCTTTTGATTTCTTTACTGCTTCTAATCCATTTCCCGCTTTTAATATTTTTACTTCTGGCATATACATTTCCACCATTGTTTCTATTAACATCATATTTATCTCTACATCTTCAGCTATTAACATTTTTAATCTATTCTCTGTTATTACATTTTTATCCTCTATTTTTATTTTGTTCTCCATATTATTTTCTGCCTTGTTTTCTCTCTCTTTACTATATCTTTTTGAATTTAAATTCTCTAAATACTCCATCAATAATTTTGATTTTATGGGTTTTGTTAAATTAAACCTAACTCCAAGTCTCTTACATTCACTATTTAATTTCAAGTCATCAGATGAACTGTGTAACAAAATTATTGGCAGTTTTTCTTCTGACATAATTTCTCTTATTTTTTTTATTGAATCTATCCCATTTATATCTGGCATATGATAATCCATTATAACTGCATCTAACTTATATCCCTCTTCTACTATATTCACTGCATCAAATCCATTATTGACACTTATTGTTTCTATACCCCAATATCTCAATGTGTGCTCTAATATCATTCTATTTTTATCATTATCATCTACTATCATTATTTTTTTTATATCTAATAGTTTGTCTAATTCCAATTCGTTTCTATCTTCATATTCAGTCTCTATTGTAAAATAAAATTTTGTTCCTTTTCCATATTCACTTTCTAATTCTATTTTACTTCCCATTTTTTCAGCCAAAGCATTAGATATTGTAAGTCCCAATCCTGTCCCACCAAATTTTCGTGTTGTAGAACTATCTGCTTGCGAAAATGCTTCAAATAATTTTTCTTGCTGTTTTTCTGTTATTCCTATCCCTGTATCTCTAACTATAAATGTAAAAAATCCATCTTTTTTATTTTTCTTTATAAATTTTAACTCTAACTCTATTTCTCCTTTTGGAGTAAATTTCACTGCATTTCCTAGTAGATTTATTAATATTTGTCTTAATCGAACTATATCTACTACTGCATATCTTGGCACATCTGGTTTGATATTTAATAATATTTCAATTCTTTTTTTATCTGCGTTATATTTTATTATATCTGCTGCAGATTCTACTATCTCTATTATATCTGCTTTTATCAATTCTAATTCCAATTTCCCTGCTTCTATTTTAGAAAAATCTAATATATCATTTATAATTCCAAGTAATGCCTCACCTGAAATTTTTATATTACTTAAATATTGCATTTGCAATTTATTTAATGGCGTTTTTAATACTAAATCTGTAAATCCTATTATTCCATTTAAAGGTGTCCTTATTTCATGACTCATATTTGCTAAAAATTCTGATTTTGCTTTACTTGCTGATTCTGCTTTTTCTTTAGCTTCTATTAATTCAATATTTTTTTTATTAAGTGTTTCAGTCCTTTCTTGAACTTTTTCCAATAAATTATTGTTAAAATCTTCTAATTCCTCTTTTATTTTTATATTTTCTTTTTTATAATAGTTCATTCGAGAACTAATAGATATAAAAAATAGAGTTGAAACAATAATAAAAAATGCATTTATTAAATTTAATGTGAAAAAGTTTGTAGGTAATATTCCCATTCCTCTTAATCCAAAAATAACAATTGTCAATAAAAAAAATAAAATACCAAAAGAAAAAATTTTATTATATATTTTTTTAGATTTTAATAATTTAAAACTTATTATTATATTTGGAACTATTGTTAATATTGCATAAATCGTATATAGTATTAAACTATATCTTACTTTTATAAATAACATAGATAAAATTATTACAAAACCTAAAACTATAAATAATTTCAAAATTTTAGATTTACCTTTTTTATTCTTTGATAGTCCAAAAAAAGAGTAAGCAAAATATGTAAAAGCCATTAAAGCTATAATTCCAGACCCTATATATGCATAAAACTTCCAATATAAATTATTAGAATTCAAAAATTTAAAAAGTATTCCAAATTGTATTCCTTCATAGATTAAGTATGAAAAAAGATAAGTTATCAAATAAATATATGTAATCTCTCTGTCATTAATAAAATATACAATAAATACCAAAATCAATACTAAAATAAATGCAAAATAAAATCCCATATATATATAATTTTCATTTGAAGTTTTAATAAATTGATTATATGTAGATAGTTCAAAAGGAAATCTCATTGTCCCTTTAGTTTTTATTTTAGCTATTAAAGTATATCTCTTATTTGGAGATAATTTTAGATGAAAAGAATAATTTCTATTATCTATAGTCCTATTTTTATATGCAACATCATCTCCAGCATGTATTTTTTCAAATTTTCCATTCTCATTAAATATATATATATCTAAAAAATCAACTAATGGATATTTTATAGTTAATATCCAATTATTTTCTGTTGTGCTGTTTATTATATTTGATTTTATCCAATAATTAGAATCTGAAAACCCATAGCTTCCTCTGTTTTCTATCTCTTTATTTTTATAATCTACATTATATAATTTCTTAAAATTTATATTTTCTTTATTATTATCAACATAGACTTTTGAGCTTTCGTTAATTGAATATATAGAATTTACATCTGTTAGTTCAGTAAACAATTTATTATTTACCTCTTCGGAAAATAAATTACTGCTAAACAAAATAGATATATATATGATTATCTTTAAATATTTCATAATTTCCTCCCTATTTTTAATAATATCTAAAAAATTTTCTTGAAAATTCCGTTATTTAATTTTAACATATTCTATTTTGTTTATCAATTTTTTTTAATTATTATTAAAAAAAATAGTTACAGTACAGATGTAATAATTAAAAACTCAATCTAAATCAGTAATTTTACTAATTTATTATTGACTCTTTATATTAAGGGCAATCACAGGGGATTGCCCCCAATGTCATAAAGTTAACGATAATTTATAATTTTATATCGGGTTTGCCAACGGCAAAACCCCTACATTATAAAATAAATTAATACTTCCCTAACAAATAAAAAGATGTCAGACAAATTCTGCCTGACATTTTTTATTAACAAATTTGTTATCTTTTAAGCTTTCTTTTATCTCTCTGCTTTTCTCCACAAAGCTAAAGTTTTATTTGGAGTCCAATTTCTAAAAGCTATATGAGTTTGCAAACATTCATATTTTTTCCCTTTATAATTTACAATATCTCCAACTCTATATTTTATTCCCACTTTCCAATCTTCTATGTTTTTAGTTGTATCCCCTGCTTTTAATGTATAAACAGGAAGCATACTTGTATCTACTGCATCTGCCGGCTCTATTGTAATAAATCCAATTCCGTCATCATAATCTTTATCTCCTAAATTTATATTATCTTCATATCCAAATACTATTTTATTACTCTCTTTATCAACATACGCTACAAAATGATCCATACCATTTGAACACAACTCTTTTTTAGAATATAAGTATCCATTATTCATATTATTATATCCATTTGAATGAACTAATATTCCAAAATTATCTCCTGCATTTAAAGAGATATATTTAGTATCTCCTGCCTCTAAAATACCGCCTGAATTCTTTTTAGAAAAATTATTAAATAAGATAAATTCATCTCTTTTTTCTATATCATCTGTATATCTAAATATTCCAACTCTATTTTTATATCCTGCCCCTTCATTTAAAAATGTAATATTTACTGTAGCATCTTTTAATAATTTTAAAGTTTGTAAAGAGCCTATCATATTTTTATTATCATCAAAATTTCTATCAAAAACTTCTTTTGCTGTATCTTTTACACTCTTAGGGACTTCTTTTTCATCATATTGATTTTTAGAGATAAAACTATATATATGAACACCACCAAGCCCTGTTGCTACAAAAAGATAGTTTTTATCAACTATTTTTCCATTAATATTAACCCTTTTAGCCCTATAAGCTACTTCATTTGCTGAATAATTTTCATTATCATATACATCTCCTCTAAGTGTATGTCCTCCTACAAATTCTAAAAATTTAGCCCTTTTATCTTCTGGAATAGTAGGATCTATTGAATCAGCTCCATTTATTTTATATACTCTAAATCCAGCACCACCATTTGCTGTAAACAGAAGTCCACCATCATGAGATACACTATTTGTATACGATTCTACTCCTTCAGGATTATCTATAGTCATTATCTCTTCTGCTGTTTTATCACTATTTATTTTTAACACTTTTAATCCTTTATCCGACATTCCAAGAAAAGCTATTAAATCTTCATCTTTATATATTTTTCCATTTTTTATACTGTCATATATATCAATAGCCGCTTTATGCCCTTCACTAGAAAAATCTCCTACATTAATAACAGTGTTTCCAAATGAAATATCTCCATCTTTTCCATCGCTAAAAAAAGATAATAATCCTTCAGAAGAAACTGCTGTATCTCTTATATCATCTTTCGACATAATCTTATCTATTTTAGAAAAATTAATATCTATATTATATAATCCACCATTTTTAGCTCCTGTCGAAACTACATATGAAGAATCTTTCATATTAATTGAAGTTACTGTATAACTCTCTAATATCCTAAAATTACTATTAATTTCAGAAGCAATTTTTTCTTTAGATGATAAATCTACATTAAATTTTGTTATAAACGCTGTTTTTCCTGGTTTGGCACCAAATTTTGCACCTCTTCCTTTATAAATATCTGCCATTCCTCCATATACAACTTCATTTGTATCTTTATCAAAATAAACAGAGTTTATATCTAAATATGGATGCTTCACTTCAAGTATCACTTTTGGTTCTTCTGTACTTATATCCACTATTTGTAAAGCTCCACCTAGCTCTTTTCCTTTTGTATTATATGCTATATATGCTCTATCTCCTGATATAAATATATCATTTGCTTGTACAGCTTCTTTTCTTCCACTTAAAAATACAGGTTTTACATTTGCAACATATTTTATACTATATTCAAAATTTTCTGTTAATATCGCTGTTCTTTTTGTCCCTTCCCCTTCATTTAATGTAATTTCACTATTTTTCAATCTAACACCATCTACATTTGTACTTATAACTATTCCATCTTCATCTAAGCTCCCGCTGTTTAGTTCCTCTTTGTTTGCAAAACATCCTCCAAACAGTAATAAAGCCACCAATAAACTTATTAACTTTTTCATAATTTTTCCCTCCTGTTTTATTTTTATTTTATACTTGTAAATATTTTATTTGTTATCAACTAAAGAAATAAGCTACACCTCATACGGTAAATTATAATTTTTTTTATTTTTAATTTCTAAATAAATTTATATTTTCCTATTTACTAAAAAATATTCCCAAATAAAATCTGTATCTTGCTTTATATTTTCTTTTAACTCTATAAAATACAACACATTTCCTTTAGATATTTTCTCTACTACAAGATCATTCCTTTTAATATCAAAATTATTTTTTGCTTGATAATAATATATCCTATATTTTTCAAAATCAACTTTCATTATCTCTTTAAGATTTTTAAATATAATATTATCTCTATATGCTGTTTTTATAAAATATAAATTATCTCCTTTTTTAATAATTATTCCATTTTCCCAAGAAACAGCTATTTTATATTTTTTTGATTTATAATATTTTATAAGTTGATTTACTCTTTCATCTCTCATAACTGGATAAACTAATCCTTTTTTTATAACAAACCCTTCATCTTTTATATACAACATTGGAATTATATTATCTACATATTTTAAAATTTCATCTTCGCTATATCCTCTATTTTTATTTTCAATTTTACTATCCACTATAGAAGCAAATATATACAGTTTTTTATTTTTTAAATTTCCCCTAACATATTTTAATATTTCAATAAGTTTTTCATTATTTCTTTTCTTAAATTTATTTGAAGCTCCATTTATTCTTTCAAAATCTACAACTAAACCACTGTATTCTATATCTAATTTTTTCAAAGCATCAATATTTTCATTAAATATACTTTTATATTTTTCATAAATTTCATTAAATTTTTCTTCTCCATATGAATCAAAAAACCATAAATATAATTTTATATTATTCTTTTTTAAATGATTTGAAAAAATCTGTAAATTTTCCCTACTTGTTTTATAATAGAAAAAGCTCCCTTTTTTAAATACATATCTACTTCCAAGATGCAAAATCACGCTACTATATTTCCGTGACATATCGTCAGCTAGTTTTATTATATCTTCTTTTTTACCATCTCTAAATGTTTTTAATATTTTATCATCATTTCCAACAATTATTCCCTCTTTAGAAAATATATAAGGAGTAATTAACATAAATAATATAAAAACTATTTTAATTTTTTTTATATTCAACCACCTCCAATTCTACTCTCCTACTTAATGTTCTATTATCTCCTGTTATATTTTCTTCTCCTTTGCCAGTTAATATAAAATATTTATTAGTTAAATATACAGATTTTAATAAAAGTTCTCTTCCTATTTTTTCTGCTCTTTTTAACGATAATTTTAAATTATAATCTCTGTTTCCAGTTTTATCTGCATAACCAGTAATTTTTATCTTAAATTTCTCTTTTTTTAAAATTAATAGATCTATCTCTTTTGCTATTTTGCTTAATCTATCTTTCTCTAAAAACTCTACACTATCTTTTTTAAAATATATAGGTTTTTTTATCAATTCTTTTAAAGTTTCAAATTTTTCATTTTTTATTTTTTTATTTTTTATATTCTTATTTATACTATTCTCTTCTATTTTTGTTTTCTCTTTTTTTCTTAATTTTATTAATTTTTCTCTTTCAATCTTAGATCTGATTTTTCCAGTTCTAAAATCATTAACTACAAAACATATACTTATTGTATATAATATTATAAAAGCACTCATAAATATAATTAAATATACTTTCATCTTTTTTCCTTTTTGTATATGTCTCTTTGTTGCCACTCCCTCTTTTCTCTTCATTATCCCCCAATGCTGTTGTTTTAAAATATATTGAAAAAAACCATTTAATTTAAATAACAAAAGCATCTGTCTATATCCAAAATTTTCTAAAATTCCATAAAAAAATAGTTTGCTATTATCTTTAAATTTTTTATATCTTCTAAATGTCATCATTTCTAAAAATACTGCAAAACCAGATATTAACACCCCTAACAAAATAGACAAACTAAAAAACAGTACAAATACATTTCTATCTAACATTCCAGATATATAAAAATATGGCAATAACAAATATCCCATCAATTCAATAATAGGTGCAAGTAACTCAAAAATATAATAGTATGGAAATGATAAAAAACCTATAGTCCCATATCTTTTTTTAAAAAACATATCCTTATTACTTGCTAAAGTCTCTATTAAACCTCTATGCCATCTAGATCTTTGATTTTTTAAGGTCTCTATATCCTCTGGAACTTCTGTCCAAGATAATGGCTCTGGCACAAAACTAATTTTATATTCAATTTTATTATCTCTAAAATATTTATGAAGCCTAATTACCAACTCCATATCTTCTCCTACTGTTGATTTTAATGTAGTTTCAGATGAATATCCTCCAACTAAAATAACAGCTGACTTTTTAAATAATCCAAAAGCACCAGAAATTATTGGTAAAGCATTTATTAATGCCCAAGCATATCTTCCAAACATAAACGCTCTTAAATATTCCACAACTTGAAATTTAGCTAAAATCGTTTTAGGAAAATTAATCTCTTCGACTCTATTTCCAGATATTTTGCAACCATTAACTACTCCTACTATTCCACCTGTTGCAATAACTCTTTTAGGATCGGATAAAATTGGTGTTATTACTTTCAAATATGAATCTCTTTCTAAAATTGTATCTGCATCTATACTTCCAAAATATGGATATTTTGATATATTTATTCCTACATTTAAAGCATCTGCCTTCCCACCATTTTCTTTATCTACAACTATAAGATTATTATTAATTTTACTTCTATATATCCTTTTTACAGATTTTGTATTGATATCTTTCCTATATGGATAACTATACACCTCACATTTAAATTCTTGCAAAACTTTTTTTAAAGTCTCATCTTTTGAACCATCATTTATTACAATAATCTCATACTCAGGATAGTTTAAATTGTTTAAAAAAGCATTAATATTCTTTATAATTACAGCCTCTTCATTATAAGCTGGTACTAATAATGATATTGGTGGCGTTTGATTTGACTGATACATATTAATATAATTATATAATTTAGTTCTTCTTTTATATTTTAAAATACCTCTATATGAAGTGATAAAAAGCAAAATATACCCTAAATTTATAAGTATAAAATAGGTTATCACTACTATTGAAATTATAAATATAACTTTCTCCATCTCACCACCCTATAATGCCTTATTTTTAATTTTTTCATAACGCTATCTGTTTTGGAGTTATGAATAATTTTTCAGTATTACATTTTAAAATTTTATTATCATATATTGTTTTTAACTCTTTTAAAATCTGTATTGATTTTATTTCACTAATTAATATTTTCTTTATTTCATCTTCAATATTTTTATTTGATATTATATTTTCTAAAATCATAATATTATTCGAGTTATTAACTACTTTTAATACCTTTTCAATTATATTTCTAACTTCACCTTTTTCTAAATTAAAAATAATATTTTTCATAAAAAATGTATTGTGAGCAACTAAAGCATAACCTGAAATATCTCTTGCAAATCTATCTTCACTATCTAAAGTTTTATATAAAATCTTTTCCCCTTCTTTTCCAAATTTCAATAAAGAGTGTGCTGCATTATATCTTACTCTCCAATTTGAATCTGAAAGCATATTATAGACTATTTTTACTCCATTTTTTGTTTTCCATATATTTTTTGCTGCAATTGCCCTCAAAATCCAATCTTCACTTTTTGAAGCTAATCTAAGTATTCCAATACATTTACCTATTGCAAGTTCTCCAGATGCCTTTACTAATTTTATCAAAAATTCTTTTTCATTATCATCTTTATTCTTTTTTCTATATGCAGAAAAAAATTCTTTTGATATTATATTTATAATATTATACTGCTTATTATATGATATAGCATAAATCAATTCTCCAATATTTTGAGTTTTTAAACTTGAAATAAGTAACTCATTTAAGAAAAATTCATTAACTCTCTTATTCTCAATCATATATTTATATAAATTTTTATTATCATTTTGAAAACAGTTAAATACTCTTTTCATATTATAACCTTCATTTTTTTCTATAATATTAATCACTTCAAACATATGCTTTATATAATCTCTAATCTCAATTTCACTTAATTTATCTATCCATTCATCAAATATTTTCATAAATGCTATATAATAATTTGCAACCATACTATTTTTTATTAATTTTTTCAAATCTATATCATATAACTTATGTAAATTTTTTTTACTTCTTATCTCTCCTATTTGATAAAGATATAACTCTCTATTGTCAACATTTTTACTATTTGTCCAAAATTTATATAGGTAGTCCGAAACTCCAATTTCATCAGAAATTTTTATAACTCTTTTTCTAAATTCTCCTTCAAAACTATTTATTACCTCTATTAAAGAATCCACTATATCTGAATCATATTTTTTTTTACTATAATTTCTATTTATGCTAAATTCTATTTTATCTTCATTTTTTTTATAGTCAACTACAAACCATTTAGATTTTTTATGTACATCTATTAATTTCATCTCTTTTTTTCTATATGCAAATTTTATAAATAATTTTATATATTCCTCTTTTCTATTTTCATTTTCTATATCTATTTTTTTATAATAAAAATGTTGAATTACTATTATTATATAAAATATTAAGTCTATAACGAAAAATATTATTAACAATAGTAGTAATAGCTCCATTTTTTATGCCTCCCTTTTTTTCTTCTCATATATTCTTTCAATTAAAGCTTTTAATATATTTGGGTTAAAAGGCTTTTCAAAATAAAAATCTATTCCCAAATTAAATGCATTTATAATTCTATCTTCTGATGTTTCAGAAGTAATTACGATAATCTGTATTGAATCATCTTTCTTTTCTTCTCTTATGATTTTTACTATCTCTTCCCCTCTTCCATCTGGCAATATTAAATCTAAAACAACAATATCTAAATCTATTTTATCTAAAATATTTTTTGCTTCTTCTATATTTTCAACTATTTTTATCCAAAATTTTGTATCTCTATTAAACATCTCTGATAAAAGCTCTTTATATATTTTTGTTCCTTCTATAAATAATATATTTGCTAGCATATCTCCCCCTAAAAAATTTGTATCCCCATTTCTATTAACACTTTTATATTATTTTATAACTTCTCCTATACTTTTAAGTCCTTTTCTCAATATATAATATGAGTTTTTCTTCTCTTCCATATCAGGATTGTTTACATATTTTCTACTTATATCACTATAATCTACATTATCTAAAGAATTTCCGCCCCAACCGTTCCAACTATATTTATTTGTTTCTATTAAGTCATTATTTATAGAAACCGCAAATGAAACTCCATCTGTTATCTTAGATTGTAATTTCCAATTTTTCTTTCCAAATATACTCGAATCTATCTTAACACCATCTATAACTGCACATCTACTTGGATCTGAAAATTGTAATAATGTCCATGGAACTCTAACTAAAAGCTCTGTATCATTTATAATCAATGCATCTGTACTTTTTATTGTCTCGTTACTATTTGCTACTCCTAACTCTCCAATATTTTGATTCTCTATTTTAGTTACTTCTCCCATTTCATTATATTTTTCAAGATTACGCCACCTTACTTTTTCCCATTCTTTTTCTCCAATAGTAGTAGAACTATATTTTCTACTATTATCTAAAAAATGCCATATTCCATAAAGACTATACTCTTTAGTTACATATAGCTGTGCAATCTTATTCCCTTTTTCATCTATTTCAGGATATACAATTGTAAATTCATATCCATTTTGAGTATTTTCTCCATCTTCTAATATAGAACTTCCAAGTTTTTCTTCACTATTATCATAACTGTTTATTCCAATTACAACTGTATCCTCTGTTTTCCATATATTAGAAAGTTTTATTTTAATATTAAGATAAGTTTCATTTGCCATAGCAGATATTGATTCTATATTTTTATTCTCACCTCGATATATCTCTTTATAAGGATAATTGTCTGGTTTAAATTTTATAAATCCAAAATTTTCTTCTGGACTTGTAATATCATCCCACAAAGCATATCTACTTCTTGGAAATGTAATTTCATCTGTTATCCAAGTTCTTTTCCACCATTCATCAATCCAAGCAAATAAAACTCCGCCTGCACAATTTTCATCGTAAATATTCTTCATAATTCTAATCCCATATTCACCCTGCATCTCTTCATTAATTCCACCATGGTTCATTCCTGACTGTGCAAATTTTGCATTTCCCCAACTACTAGGAACTCCAGTTTCAGCTATTACCAATGGTATCCCTTTTGCGTTATAATAACTATTTAAATCATCTAAATATCCCATATATGAATTTGGCCCATAATCATCACTATATTTTGGATCATTATATTTTGGATCATATGAAATAAAATCAGGATAATATGGATAAGCATGATAACTTGCAAAATATCCTGCTACATCATTATTAGATTTCTTTATATCTTCTAAATAAAAAGCTTCATAATCTTCAAAACTGTTTGGAGGCCCTGGTTCTGATTCATGTTCTAATGGATCTAATGTTGGCCAGCTTGATAAACTTATTGGTCTTTGATGTCCATATTTTTCCATTTCATATGATATCACATGATCTATCTGTTCTACAGCCCAAGCTGTAGATACATTTTTTGCATTATCTATAGAATAATATCTACCATTAAATGTTCTACTTTTAGACAATTGATTAGTTCTTTCTATCTCATCTGGATATATTTCTCTTCCTATAATCCACCCCAATACCCACCTTGAAATATTTACATTATAATCTCCATATGCTTTCCCATATCTATGAGGTATTCTCTTATTTCCATATACACAATCAACTAAATCTTCTATCTCTTGACTAAATGATTCATCTGTTAAATCATATAGAGTATGTACATCTCCTTTTTCGCTGTTTTCATCTAACCATATCCCCTGAAAAAGATATATTGGATTATCGGCATGTTTAGAATTAAAATCATCTAAAGCCATATAAAATCTGGGATAATGTAGTGTATATATTCTTAATGTATTTATTCCTAATTCATACATCTCCTCAAACCATCTATAATATGTAGTATAATCTGGAGATAAATTCCCTGCATTTGTACCAGGTACTCCAACTCCAAGATTCATCCCTTTTATAAAAAACTTTTTATATACTTCATCTTTATAATCCCAATATGCAAGATAATTATCTTTTGTTATAAATGGAACTTCCACTTCTTTTGGTAAATTATATTTTACTTCATTTTTATTATTACTATTTACTATCTTTTTAGAAGGGTTTTTAACTAAAAAACATCCTGAAAACAGATTAATTACAACTAATAAGAATAAAAATTTTTTCATATATCCTCCATATACAGAAATGAGTTCTATCATAAAATATAGCAACCTTAAAATAGTTATAATGGTTACTATTTTTTCACTATATATTTTATCATACACAAGTAACAAAACAGTAACAATAAGAAAAAATATATAATAAATTAAAATAGATATTACTTTAATAGCAATATCTATTTTAATTTATATCCCATACCTTTTATATTTTCTAAATTATCTTTTAATGGCTCTATTTTCTTTTTTAACCTTGATAAACACATATCAAATGTTTTATTATTTGAATCTAAATAATCTTGCCATACATTAAAGTATATTTTATCTTTAGATAACACTATCCCTTTATTAATTATAAAATATAGCAAAAGCTCAAACTCTTTTTTGGTTAGCTTAATCTCTTTATCATTCACTTTCACTATCTTTTTATTTTTATAAACTATTATATTTCTATATTTTATAATATCTTTTGAATTAACAGTTCTATCTCCTACTAATCTAATTGCTCTCAAAAAAAGTTCCTCTACATTAAAGGGTTTTCTCACATAATCATCTGCTCCTATTTCAAATCCTTTAATTACATCATTATCTGATATTTTTTGTGTAAGAAGTATCACTTTTGGCAATCCATAAATAGCTGGATTGTTTTTTATTTTTTCACAAACATCATATCCTAATATATCTGGAAGATTAATATCCAATATTACCAATTCAGCTCCATTTTTTTCTATTTTATTCAATCCTTTTTTTCCTGTATCACATTTTTCTACAAAGAATCCCTCTTTTTCAAATTTATCTGCTATCAATTCCAAAGTTACAATATCATCCTCAACTATTACTATACTCATTTTCATCCCCCTGCATAAGCAAAACTATTAAATAAATTAAAAAAATAAGTTTATTATTTATTATTAAGCATTAAATTTCCCAACTCATTTTCTACCTTCCAAACCAACTTTATTATAGCTTCATAATCTTTTTCATTACATAATTCTTCTATTTTTGATAAATTTCCATACATATCTTTTAATCCTATATTCCCTGCTCCACTTTTTAATTTGTGAGAAATATTTTTTACTTGTTCAAATTCATTATTTGATAATTTCCTCCTCATTATCTTCATCTCTTTTGGATAAGTCTCTAACATTAATTTTAATATTTTCTCAGGTATATTTAAATCATTCATTTTATGTATCACTTTTTTATCTTCAATATAATAGCTATCTTTATTATATTTTTCTAAAACATCCAAAATAGTTTTGTAATTAAAAGGTTTAGAAATATACTCATCAAAGCCAGATTTCATACATTTTTCTTTAAACCCTTCAGATACATTTGCTGTTACTGCAAATATTTTTGTTGAATTTACAATAACTTCTTTTAGCTCTTCTAGTATTTCAAATCCATTTTTTCTTGGAAGCTGAACATCTAAAAATATAAAATTATAATTTCCATTTAAATATTCTTTTACTACATTTATTCCTGTTGTAAGTCCTTTTGTTTTTATATTTATATTTTCTAACATCTCTTTCAATATCTCTATATTTATCTGATTGTCATCAATAATTAAAGCTTTTTTTCCTATATATTTTTTATTATCAATTTTAATTTCATCTCTTTTATTTTCACATATTTTATTTTTTTCACTAAAAACTCCAATTATATCCTTTTGAATAGGTTTTATTTCAATCTCTTTTTCATTATCTGCATTTTTATCAATTAAATATAATTTCATACTATTATCTGGAAATATCTCATTATTTTCAATTATACATTTTCTTAAAAAATCTCTATCAATAAAAACATTATAACTTTCATCCTCAATATTTTCAATTATATCTTCCAAAGAATCATAATCTTCTGCTATATAATATCCTAAATCCAAGTCAGATAAAATCTTTCTTATATATCTTTCTAAAAATTCATCATTCACTCCAATTATCGTATCTTTTTTATTTATCTTAAATTTTTTAATTGACTCTTTAGAATATTCAAAAAAAAGCTTAAATTTAAACTCTGAACCTAACCCCACTTCTGAAAAAACATCAATTTCTCCCCCCATACTCTTTACTAAATTTTGAGAAATAGCTAACCCTAATCCAACTCCTTCATATTTTTTAGCAATTGATATATTTCCTTGCTCAAATGCGTTAAATATTTTCCTCAAATTTTCTTTTGGAATTCCCGTTCCAGTATCTTTTACACTTATTATCACTTCAACTTTTCCATCTTTCTCTTCTAAAAGTTCAGCAAAAATAATTACTGTTCCCCTTTCAGTAAATTTTATAGCATTATTCAAAAGATTTATCAAAACTTGCTTTAATTTTGTATAATCTCCAAAAATTTCATATGGTATTTTTTGTGACACAAATAGATACATATCAAACCCTTTATCCATAATTTCATTTTCAAACATCATTCTAATCTCTTCAAATAGTTCCATTAAAGAAAATTTAATATTTTTCAGTTCTATTTTTCCCTCTTCTATTTTAACTATATCCACTAATTGATTCACAAGAGATTTAAGATGTTTCGCAGAATTTAAAATCATATCTATTTTTTCATCTCTATCTTTAACATCTTTTATATAATATAATATTTCACTCATACCTATTATTCCATTTAAAGGTGTTCTAAGTTCATGACTTATATTTGCTAAAAACATATTTTTAGCTCTATTCGCTTCCTCAAGCTTTTTTTTGTCTTCAATACTTTTATGTAATTTCACAACATGCGCTATTAGTTTTTTATTTTTTTCGTTTAAGTCAGAAGACATCCATTCTACTTTTTTCAAATTATCTCTAATTTCATTAAAAAATATAAATACTTCTAAAAATAAAAATATAGCCATTCCAAAAAAAATATATTCTGATTCTATTTTTCTATAATAATTATAAATATCTATTAACATACCTATCAAAAATATTATTGTACCTATCATATACATCTTTGAATATTTTAATTTTTTCACACAAGCTTTAATAAACATATATATTATATATCCCACAGCTAATATTATCATTATTTGATTAAATATTTCTATCTTTTTTATTACATTTGGTATAAAAACTATTATTAGCGAATAAATAATTATATAATATGCAGAAAGTTCTGCAATTATTTTATTGGTTATTTTGGGGTATTGATAATATAAGTAAAACAAAAAAAACGGAATAATTATATATGTAGTTAATTTTTCTACAACATATATATCTGAATAAGGTATTTTAATAATATCATTGAAAATTTTTTCATTATATAATATAACTTTAAATGAAAATACAATACACATATATACAAAATATATAACTGATTTTCTCTTTTTTATTAAAAAATATTGAAATAAAAAAAGTACTCCTATAATTCCAATTGCTCCAACAACCATACTATTTATTATTAATTTCCTTAATTTAATAATATTTAAACTTTTTATATATTCATTTTCTAAAGAATATATTGATACAGAGATACTAAAAAATAATATGCTTAAAAATATCTTTTTCATAACTATCTCCTTTTTATTTTTTAATGTGAAAAAATAAGCAATGTTTCATCTGATAAAGTATAAATATTTTTCTAAATTTTTAGCTCCTGAAAAATTTCGCCTTGAAAAATTACATGTTTAAAAAAATGACGTAGCTTATTTTCTGAATAAATTTATCCTTTCCTAACAAATAAAAAAAATAATCTTTATTAAATTATATCATAATAAAGATTATTTTGTATATTTTTTATTTTTATAAAATTTCAATTTCTTCTTTTTTTAATAATTTATTTTTTTTATAAATAATAATCAAACTTATAAAAATCAACATTCCTATTAATAGTTGCATATAATTAATTTTAGAAACTATACCAACTTTATCCGCATAACATGCACCTATCAAAATTACAATTAAATTATTGATACAATGCATAAATATAACTGTTTTTAAAGAGTTTGTTTTTAAATAAACTATAGCAAAAATTATTCCTAAAAAGAACGCATTTATTCCCTGTGCTATATTGAAATGAGATATTGCAAAAATTAAAGCCGAAACTATTATTGATGTAGAGTTTTTATACTTTAATGTTAATTTTTTTAATATTATTCCTCGATTTACAACTTCTTCAAAAATAGGACCTATTGTTACGCTAGTAAATATAAATGTAACTATACCTTCTTCATTTACCATATTCTGTAAATTTAGTATACTTTGTTTTAAAAATCTTTCTATTAAAACATCAACTGTATTATTAAAAATTAATATATAACATAAAACTCCTAATACTAAATAAAAAAGTAATATTAATTTTTCTTTGCTAATTTTTTTATTAATTTTTATAGAAATATTTTTCATATAACCTTTTTCGTATATTATAATCAATACTATTATTTCAGAAATGATACCAATAATCCCAAATAAAATTTTATTATTAAAATTAAAATTTTTAGTAAATAATTCATTATATATACTTATTATTCCAAACATAAAAAGCATTGCAATTATAGTTATAATTATTACTAAAATATATACAATTACACTAAATTTAACCGCTCCAAATATTGTAAATCCATCATTTTTATTTAAGCTCTTTTTTTCCATTCCAAACTCAACCTCCTCATCTATTTTTTATTAATTCCAAAACTTTATCCATAACTTGATCTTTTCCCAATGCCTCTTTTTCTGGAGCTATATCCACTTTTATATCTGGTATCAAATTCCCTTTTCTTTTAATATTTTTCAATACTTTATAAGAAATAATTGGTATATTTATTCTAAAATTTGAGTTAGGCAAAATAACAACTGCTCCATTACCATAACATTCTATCCAACCACCTGTTTTATTTCCTATTATTTTTATCTTTTTATCTTTTAACCGTACATAATTTGAAAATGTTACTCCTGCTGAAAATGTTCTTCTTCCAACTAATAAATATACTTTTCCTTTATAATAGTTCTTATTATTTTTCTCCAAATTTCTATAAAAATAATCTGCTAGTTCTGGAGATCCTCCAAGATTAAATCTATCATCTATGATCAAATATTTTATTTTTTTATCTTTCATCTCATTAAAATAGCTTTTCATATTTCCAATAAAATTAACTATCCCATCAGAATTTTCAAATGGGAATTTATTTATTCGTATTATAGCTATATCTTTTTTCAAATATGACAGTTCGATATTTTTGCCATAATTATTATTCTTCCAGCTTTCCCTTTCAGATATTCCACCTCTTAACACTACCTTTTTTATACCTTTTGAATTTGATTTTATATATTTAACAGTATATTTTTTACTACCATTATATATTAAACTATACCACATTGGAAATCCATCTTGTATTCTAACTTCAACCCATTTCTTTGAATTTGGATCTGATGCAATTAATTTCTTCATTCTTTTTAGTATTTTATCTGCCGAAACTCCATTAATAGAAATTATTTCCCCGCCGACCATTTCTCCAATTTTAGAAGAATTTTTTTTATTAATCAATATTTTATTATCTCTTATATTTACTAATATAGGGAATCCATTTCTAAACAAAGGAAAATTTCTAATATCTTTTTTATATCCACTTTTATTCCATTCTAAATTTGTATGCCCATCTTTTATTTTTGCTATAAATTCAGAAAATAAAATAAATAGTTCTTTTTTGCTTATTTTTTCTTTTGATTCTATTTTTTTTATTAAAGCTTTATATTTTTTATTAAATTCATTTTTACTAATAGAATAATATAAATCTGGATGAATCCTCAACTTATTAACCATATATTTTGCATCTTCTATTGCCTCTTTTGATGTTAATGTTTTTTTACTTTTAATTTTCTTTTTTTTGATTTTTATATCTTTAAAATCTTTAAATTTTATAGACTTTAAAATTTTATTAAATATCTTTTCTTCTTTATGTTTATTTAAACTCAAATTTGAAAAAACAAAATTAAATTCTTTATTTGATTTATATAAATTCAGTTTAATTTGTTTTTCATTATAATTTAAAAAAGCATCTGTGACTTCTATTCTATCTCCAACTACATTATCAATTTTTATTTTTTTAAATATCTTTTTTTTTATTCTTAATCTTACATTTTGCTCTTCTTCTTTTTCTGTTTTTTTATCTTCTTTTAAAATTTTGTCAATTGAATCTATTTTTTTATTTTTTATTGACACAAAAATATTCGATGTTTTATTGTTTATAAATTTAACAAATATTTTATCTTCTCCTACATTTACCACATTTACACTTGATGGATAATTAAATTCAAAATATTTATTTGAATATCTTTTTATAATTTCATTATTTTTTTGTAAATTTTTACACGAAGTCAGTAATAAAATAATTATTAACAGATATATAATTTTACTTTTTCTCATTTTTTTTCCTCCTTAGGTAATTAGGTAATTTGATTAGTCAGCTGCATAACTCTGCAATCCTTTTTTTATAATTCGTTTACATTCGTTTCATTCGTGGTTTCAATCTTTTTTATTCTTATTTTTTACTAAACTAAAAAATTAAACTCTTAACTTGACGACACCTTCTCTCTTTTCCCACGCATAATCATCAATCCTATTCCTATTAAAATAAATGCAATCACTATATTCATAATTAAATTCTTAGAAAAATCAACATTTATAAAAATAGATATACTGTTATGAAAAAAATGTAAAATCATCCCGGGAACAATAGACTCAGTCTTATATGCTGTATATCCAAGCAATAATCCCAAAATAAAAGTTGGAATTAATCTATAGATACTTAAATGAGTCATTGCAAATAAAATAGAAGTTATAATTATTGCTGACTTAGGAGATATTTTGCTTTTTAATGAATTTAGCAACACTCCTCTAAATAATATCTCTTCACATAATGCTGGTGTTAATCCTATAACAAATAATTTAGATATTGGACTCATACTATTTATCATATCTTCTATTCCCTTTAATGATTTTCCAGAATCAGGCAAATATTTTCCTAAAAATATAGCATATAACATTATTATAATAAATATTCCCATCCATAATATACCGCTTCCAAAACTTTCTTTTAATTTTGGCTTTTTTAATCCTAAAGATTTTTTTATATCTGCCTTTAGATACCAAAGAGTGAATATAGGGAAAAATGCAAATATCACATACTGTATAATAAGAGTTCCTAGCACCATATTTATTTTTGTTCCAAAAAACAGATTGCTATATATATACATTATTATTGCTATACAAAATATTAAAATAGCATCTTGCGGATCTATTACCCTCTTCTTTTTAATTTCACTTCTTTTTAATCTAAAGTCAAAACTTTTTCCATTTCCAAATAATATTTTTTCTGTTCCAAATACTTTAAACATAAATAATAGTCCTAATATAGATACAATTATATTTACAAATAAAGATATAGAAAAAAATGTTAAATTTAATTGATTTAATAAAGCTGATTTAATTATAAGCACAGAATTTACAATTGGTATAAATGAATAAAACTTACTCATTTTAATTCCATCTATCATACCTACATAAGTCGGTAACATAAATAAAAATGTTATTGGAGCAAACAAAGCTGCACTCTCTTTATAACTATTTGCAAATAATCCAACTCCTAAAAACACACTAGTTGACAATATTACTAATGGCATCAGCATAAAAAATAATACCACAAATAACATTGGCGTTAATTCTAATTTTCCTTGTAAATTTCCTTGTACACTATTAAGTCTCGAAAGAGCAATACTCAGAGCAATCAAACTTGTAAATAGCGTGGCAAGTCCCATAGTAAAACAAGCAAAAATTTTCGCTATTAATAGCTCCATTTTTTTTATTGGTACAGAAAATAATGTCTCTAGTGTTCCTCTCTCTTTTTCCCCTGTTGTCATTTCAATGGCAAATCCAACTGTTGAAAGCATTGCGTATAATACCAAATACATTGGAACTACTCCACTAAAAGAGTGTTGAGTTATCTCTTTTTTTTCTGCAGTATCTATTGATTTTAATTCTGTTAAATTTAATATTGGCTCTTTTATATTTAACTTTTCAACTATATTTTCTTGCTTATATTTTTTATATTTCTTAAATATTTCTAAAAATCTCTTTTTACTCTTTCCGCTATCAATATTACTTCCCCTATAAAAAATTTCTATTATCTCTTTTTTATTTTCTACTTTATAACTAATAGCTAAATCTAGTTTTTTAGTTTCAATATTTTTTTCATAATCTTTATTCTTTAAATTATAAACCTTAAATTTCCCTTCATATTTTATTAATTCTTTTAATTTATTAGGAATATTTGTAATATAATATATTCTACTTATTTTATCTTTTGATATCTGTTTATCTTTTTCTGCAAAATGAGATATTACATTTATCATTAAAGGCAATATTATTAATGGCAAAAATATAGATATTACATTTCTTTTATCTCTTATTATACTTATTATCTCTTTTATATAAACTGTTTTTATATTTGATAATTTCATTAATTTACCTCCTGTCTTTTGTTTTTTTCTTTGTGTAACTTTGGCTCCTTCGCGTCTTTGTGCTGAAATTATTTTTTCCACCTGTTCCAAATATAACTTTTTCTGATTTAAATATATAAGTCATAAATATAATAGATATAATTGAAACTATTATATTTGTAATATTTGCTATTAATAAATTTAATATATTATAATTGCCTATTAACATATTTCTCATAGATATAATTCCACCAGATATCGGTATCATTGCTGTACACAATGTTAATTTAAAATTAGGAAAAATAGCTACATAACAAGGTAACATTAATATTAATAATACTGGAGATAAATAAGATTGAGCTTCTTTATATGAATTTGCAAAAAATCCAACGCCTATTATTATTGAACTTGATAATATTATAATTGGAATTAACATAAAAAACATTATTACCATTCTAAATATATCTATCTGAAATGAAAATTTGGGTATTGCAATCATTATTCCCATTAATAATGGTATAACTGCTAAAATATTTATAAAACAACTTATTATTCCCACAGAACTACTTGCTAATAGTTTCCCAAATATTATTTCTGATTTTTTTACAGGAATGCTAAAAATTGTTTCCAAAGTTCCTCTCTCTTTTTCTCCAGCAGTCAAATCAATGCTAATAGCATAAATCCCCATTATTGAGTATATTGTTAATAAAAATGGAAGTAAACTCCCTAAAATCATTTCTGTATAATCTTTACTTTTTGAAAGATCATTTGATTTTAATTGTACAGCATCTAAAATAGGAACTTTTATATTCAACTCTTTTATTTTGTTTTTTTCTAATTCTACCTTATATTCATCAAATAATTTATCAATTCTCTTTTTAGCAAGTTTACTTTTTGTTATTGTTGAATTATACAAAATTTTTATTTTTTCTGGTGAATTTTTATTTGTATTTGTAAATTCAATTTCCATATCTATTTTTTCATTTTTTATAAGTTTTTTATAATTTGAATCTTCTGAATTTAATATTTTAAATTTATCACTTAAATTTATTTTTTTTAAGAAAAGTGATGGTATTTCATTTTTTATAATTATTCTACTTTTTTCCGATTTTAATTTATTGCTAACTGTACTCTGTAATTCAAATATGAAAATTAAAATTATTGGATAAATTATTATTGGTAAAAACATAGCTATTAATGCTTTTTTATCTCTTAGTAACTCTTTAAAATCTTTTTTAAATATCAAAACTACTTTATTCAAATTCATCTTTTATATTCTCCTCTCTATCAATATACTCAAGAAAAATATCTCTAATATTATCTTTTCCAGTTTTTTTCTTTAAATTTTCTACCTTACCTGTTTCTACTATTTTCCCTTTATGAATAAGTGCTATTCTATCACATAACATTTCCGCTTCTTCCATATAATGTGTTGAAAATATAATAGTTTTTCCCTCTTCTTTTTTTCTTTTTATAAATTCTATTATTGTTCTACTTGTTAATATATCTAATCCTAAGGTTGGTTCATCTAATATATATATTTCTGGATTATGTATCATACATCTTGCGATTGAACTTTTTTGAGTTTGACCAGTTGATAGTTTTTCGACTATTCTATCTTTAAAATCATTCATATCTAATATATCTAATATCTCTTTTGTCCTTTTTTTAATAATATCTTTATCTAAATCATAAAGTCCGCCAAAGAATTTTATTGTTTCAACAGGTGTTAATTTTTTATATAATTTAGTATTTCCAGATAAAAAACCTATTGATTTTTTTACTTCTTCTGGATTTTTTATTATATCAAATCCATTTATTACTGCTTCTCCATTAGTTGGTTCCATAATTGTAGAAATAATTCGTAAAAGTGTAGTTTTTCCTGCTCCATTAGGCCCTAAAAGTCCAAATATTTCACCTTTTTTAACTTCAAATGAAGCATTTTTTACTGCATAAAATTCCCCTAATTTTTTGTCATAAAATTTTTTACTTACATTTTTCACATTTATCATTTTTTATTATCACTCCTTTTCAATATTAATTTTTTCACATTATCCTGCTTTTTATTTTAAAATTCTGATTCTTTATTATCTTAATTTTTTATGATAAAATATGATTTTATGACATTTAAGAGTGGCTTAAAAATAGATTATATATTTAATGATAAAATATTTTTCACACTCCTTCTAATTTTAAAAATTAATTTTTCAAAGTTATTCGCAATTAATAATTAAACTTATGAAAGAAAAGTTTCTAAATACGATTTTTTTATAATTAATTATAGCACAAATTAATTTTTATTTTAAGTTAAAAAAAATTAATTTATGTTAAAATTTTACAATATAACAAAAGACAGGTTCACACCTGCCTTTTATAATCCTATAAATATATTTTAACTTAAAAATATTATTTTAAGTTTAACCTATCCATTCTATATATCATATCTCTCCACTTTATTTGATTTAAAGAATATGTATTTGTTCTTCTAACCCTTCCTGATGTACTTATTATAACTTTTTTCATTCTTTTTGGAAAATTTAAAACTGCTCGCACTACACCTTGATAACCATTTCCTAAATAATATTTAACCTTTTTATTATTATATGTCCTTATTTTTTTATTTTCCCCTAATAGATAATAATTTAAGTCATATACCATTTTATAAACTACCGCTTCATTTATAAGATTTTTACCACTTCCAGAAAAAGGCTTATTCACAAACACTGCAAATCTATCTTGAAATTTTATTTCATTATTACTTCTATCTTTTAATATCAAAACTATTTCAGTTACAATTCCATAACCTTCTGCAATTATATAATTTGGAATAAGTATTTTAATACTATACTCGCTTTTGTCTCCTCTTTCAGCTAAAGAACACATTTCATTTAATTTCAAACTTTCTTTTAAAGAATCTCTCATAGCTTTAGCATCTTTTTCATTAAATTTATTTTTTTCAGAAAATCCATTTGTTTCTTGAGCTAATGGAGTAATGTCAATATTGTTGTATTTTATATATTTTGGCTCAGAAACATATACAGTTTTTTTAGTTTTTACAGCATTTGTGACCGTTATTACCTTTTTTTCTACTAGTGAACTACATCCTAATTGTGTTAATAAAATTAAAACTCCTAATACTATTTTTTTCATTTTTACCTCCAGTTTATTATTGTTATATACTTTTTCTATTACAAATAAATTTACATTTTCCTAATAATTAAAAGATATATAAGAGAATCAGAACCCAAAATATAATTTTCTAACTCAAATATACGATTAGATAATTTTAAAAATTAAATTTTTTGAATATAAATTTTATTCTCATTTTTTACTTTCTTAGTATACCACTTTTCCTATTTTTTATGCAAGATTTTTTTTATATATGCTTTTTTTTTATATCTATAGCTCCATCTTAGTTACTTTAGAACTAGTTCATCTAATTAGATGAACTGTCTTATCATAACAAAAAGACAGGTTCACACCTGCCTTTCTAATGCTCCAGATATTATTATAAAAATAAAATTCAATTATCTTGCACAATTAAACCTTCCTCTGTTTCCTCCACTAAATATAAATTTTTCATTATCAGATTCAACTCTTTGCTAAATTCATCTGATAATTTAATCATCTTCTCATTATCACCTTCAAAAATAGAATTTTCCAATGCTCTAATTATTTTATCTAATTTTTTAGCACCTATAGTTCCAGCAGTTCCTTTTATTTTATGAACTAACCCTTTTGCTTCTTTCAAATCACCATCTTCTATTAACTTTTCTATTTGTTTATCTATTCCATTGTAATTTTCACAAAATTTTATTATAAACCGTTCTAATAACGCATCTCCTAATGTAGTTCTCATATCTTCTGTAATCTCTATTCCATAATATTTATTTTTACTCTTATCCAATTTTGTATCACTCATTTCTGCCACCCCCTTCTTTTCCAACCATTTATTTAATGTTATAAATAAATATTTAGGAGAAATAGGTTTTGATATATAACCATCCATTCCTGCTTTTTTACATACATCTTCATAACCAGGCATTGCATTTGCAGTCATTGCAATTATCGGAATCTTATCATACCTTTCATTCTTTCTTAAATTTTCTGTTGCTTCAAATCCATTCATAACTGGCATTTGTACATCCATTAATATCATATCAAAATCATTATCTTCTTCTAAGATTTCTATTGCTTCTTTTCCATTATTTGCTATTTTAACTTTAATATTTATTTGATTTAATATTGCTTCAGCTATCTCCTGATTTATTTCATTGTCTTCTACCAATAATATTCTGTTTCCTGCTAAATCTTCATATTCATCTTCTTTTCTCTTGATTTTGTAATTTAAATGTGAGTTTTTATCTTTTTTCAAAACTTTTTTTATCACATTTAAAATTTCAGAACTGTATATAGGTTTTTCTAAATATCCATCTATTCCATGTTCTTTCCCTTTTTCTTTTATTTCATCCACATCATACGAAGATATTACTATTATAGATGGTAGCTTTTCTATATCTTTTTCTTCTTTTAATCTTTTTATTGTTTCTAACCCATCCATCTTTGGCATTTTCCAATCCATAATTATAAGTTCAAATGGATTATCTTTTTTTTCTTTTATTAGATTTATTGCCTCTTCTCCAGATGAAGCTACTTCCACAATTCCACCATAACTTTCTAAATAATTTTTGGCAATTTCAACAGATATTTTGCTATCATCTACAACTAAAATTCTCATATCCTCAATATCTACAAAATCTATTTTTAATTTTTCTCCTAATTTTTGTTCTTTTAATAAAACATTAAAAATAAATTTACTTCCTTTTTCATATTCACTTTCTACATTAATTTCTCCACCATACATTTTGACAATTTTTTTACTTATAGCTAGCCCCAATCCTGTCCCACCATATTTACGTGAAATTGAAGAATTCGCTTGAGTAAATGTATTAAAAAGCTTATTTTGTTGTTCTTTTTTCATTCCAATCCCTGTATCTATTATGCTAAATTGAATATTTAATTCTCCATTTACCCTATTCAAAAGCTTCCCTTTTATCATTACATACCCTTTTTCAGTAAATTTAATAGCATTTCCTGTTAAATTTATTAAAACTTGTTGTAACCTTGTTGGATCGCCTATTAAATATTGTGGTATATTAGTATCTATATCAAACAATAAATCTATCCCTTTTTTCCTTGCATTTTGAAGTACTATTGTAGAAATATTCTTCAAAATATCATCTAATTCAAATTCAATATTTTCCATACTCATTTTTCCAGCTTCTATTTTGGAAAAGTCAAGTATATCATTTATTAGCGATAACAGATGATTTGCAGAACTATTAATTTTTCCTAAATAATCATATTGTTTTTCATTTAAATTAGTTTGTTTCATTAAATATGTTAATCCTAATATTCCATTCATCGGCGTTCTTATTTCATGACTCATATTTGCTAAAAATTCTGATTTTACAACTGCTGCTACCTCTGCTTTTTCTTTTGCAATTTCCAATTCAGCTGTTCTTTTTTTTACTTTTTCTTCCAACGATTCGTTTATTTGTTTTAATTCTTTATAAAGAACTGCATTTTCAATTGAAATTACCATTTCAGAAGACAACATTTTTAATATGCTAATTCTATCTTTAGTAAATGCACCTTTAACTAAATTATTTTCTAAATACAAAATAGAGATAATCTTTTTTTTGCTATTAAAAAGTGGCATACAAAGTATCGAACTATTCAAATTCATATTTTCATTTTCAAATATATTTTCAAAAGAGTTATCTCCAAAGATAAAATTTTCTCCTGTAGTTATAACTTTTTCAACTATCAATTTCAACTGTTCATTCGGGTACTTTTCTAACTCTATATGAGCTAAAATATTTTCAACTTTTTCTTTTTCTTCTCCATCACTTTCAAATTCAGCTTCAATATAAAATTTCTTATCTTCTCTTAGTAATAATAAGCCACTTTGAGCACCTGCATTTTTTATAACTACATTCATTAATTGACTAAGAAGATTTTCTAACTCAATCTCTTTTGATAAAATATTTGCAGCTTCTAAAATACTAAATATATCTGTGTTTTTCATCATATTTTCTTGCTTATATTTTTTCATCTCTAAAATTCCAGAATATTTTTCCAACATATTTTCTACTTTTGAAATAGCTCCCCATTCTTCATAGCATTCCAAAGCTTCTTTTAAATATAATTTAGATATTTTTTCATTGTTTTGTTCTAAATAAAATCTTCCAGCTAATTCATTAGATATTGCCTCTTCATTTTTAAATCCATTTTGTTTAGCTTTTTCTATTGCCAAATCATAAAATCTCATTGCTTTATTATATTTTTTCAGAACTCTATTTTTTTCGGCTTCCACAATTAAAAATTTATGTTCAAAATTCATTGGAGCATTTTTACTCCATATTTTTTGTCTAATTTGATTAGCAAATATTTTTCCAAATCCAACAATTTTATTTTTGATAGACAATTTATCATATTCTCTAAAAAATATTAATGAATCATAAAAAAAATACTCTGGATATGGAATAAATCCTAATGCAGATGACAAATATTTTTTAGCTTTATGGCTATTTTCATCTATAATTTTTTCATTCTCAAAAATATACCCTAATATCATTTTCATCAAATGATAATTAAATATAATATGTTTATCATTTGATTTAATATTTTGAGGTAATACCTCTTTTTCATTATAATTAGGACCATTAAATTCAAAAATATTCTCCACATCTTCTGACAAATTATATGCCATTTGAGCAAACAATTGATTATAATTATATTGAGTATTTTGACCATAGCTTTTAAAAGCCTCACTAAAATTATTAGTTGATTTATAATATTCCTCCAAACTTTTCCCTTGAAAAAAAGAGTTATACCCATAAACCGCTCCATTATAAGTTCCATATTCAAAATCGCCTGTTTCTATTCCAACTTTATATCCTCTAATTAATGAAGGAAATGTATTTTTCAAAGGTTCTTTATAATATCTTATTGTTGTATTATAAACCATCAAAACTTTAGCTTCTAATTCTTTTGCATCAAATTTTTCTATTAAATATAGTGCCAATTTACCAAACTCATATCCTCCATTTATCATATATAATGCTCCTGTTAAAATAAGTCCATAATTAACATACGCAAATGCAGAATAAGAGATATTTCCATACTTTATCGATAGTTTAACCATTTTTATAACTAATAATAAATATAAATCTGTATTTACAATAAAGGCTGCTGCTGCAATACTTGTTAATATTCTCATTACAGCAATAATCTTTTCATTTTCCATATTTGGAAGCTCTCTTAACTCTTTTATATCTTTTTTCATCATCTTTAATTGTACATCACCAATATTTTTTAATACAGTTAATCTATTTGGATTTTTCGAAATCCTTATTTTTAAAAGTTTTAATACATCCAATGCTAAATCAACAGCTTTCTGTGGCCTGCTTCTTGCCACATAAGATTGTATCACTATTTCATATGCTTTCACTTTATCCAATAATATATTTCCATTTTTTAAAATAGTATCAAAATAAATATCCATAATATTAAAATATTTATTTAAATACGCTGTTTCACAAGAATTTATATACAATCCCAATGTTAATTCATAACTGTTTTCCCAATCTTCTTTTTCTAAATAATTTACCCCTTTTTTAAAATAATTATATGCACTGAAATAGGCAGCAGATCTTTTAGCAATTATTCCACTTTTAAAATTCATTTCTGCTAACCAAACTCTTTTTTCACTATATTCTCTTTCATTAAAAGATTCTTTTGCTATATTAAAATGTTCTGTAATATTAAAAATATTTTTATTCTTATACTCTTCAGAAGAATTTTCTTGCATCATTTCTCCAATTCTTCTATGTAATAATTGTAACTCTTTTTTTGAAATTATATCATATACCGCTCGAAATATTTCATCATGTACAAATTTAAAATTTACATATCCATCTTTTTCATAACTTAAAGATTCATAAAAATTTGATACTGGAACTATAATCTCAGCTTTTATTGCTCCCCATAAATCTTCTCTTATCTCTTTTAGTGGTTTTTTCATTATTTTAGATACAATATTTATATCAAATTCATTTCCAATGCAAACACCATATTTTAATATCTCTTTTGTATTTTCTGACAGTATATATATTTTACTTTTTAAAATTTCACTTAAATTCTCTTTTAAATTTGATATTTTTTCTAAATCAAACTTCCAATTTCCATTTTTCAAATTAAATTTTAATAAATTAGAATTATATAGAAACTCTAATAAATGTTTTAAATTAAAAGGATTCCCTAAAGTTTTTTCATAACATATTTTTTCTAAATCACTTATATCTTTTTCTTTTTCAAAATTTTTAAAAGAATCTCTAATAAATTTCTTAATGTTTTTTTCTGATAACGCCGTTAAATATAATTCTTTAAAATTCCTATTTTCTTTCTTTAATTCCTCCATTAACAAACTCAAAGAGTGAGTTGGAGACACTTCATTATTTCTATAAGTTCCAATAAAACATAAATATTTTACTGATTTATCATTAATTAAAAATTTTATTAAACTTAGCGACTCTAAATCTGCCCATTGTAAATCATCAATAAAAATAATAAGCGGATTAGATTGAATAGCCCATATTTTTATAAATTTAACAAAAGTAGATTTTAATCTATTTCGAGATTCTGTAGGAGACAGTTCTTTCATTTCTGGCAAATCTCCTATTAACAATTTTAGTTCTGGAATTATATCTATTATCGCTCTTGCCCCATTCCCTAAACTATTTAATAGTTTTTCCTTCCAATATTCTTTTTCATCAGAGTTGATTTTTTTTAAAATCAATTCTCTAAAAGCCTCTATAAAAGCTTTATATGGAATGTCTTTTCTTAATTTTTCAAATTTACCTGATATCAAAACCCCATTATTCTCCATAGATGACAAATTAGCTTCATTTACTAAAGAAGTTTTTCCTATTCCTGGATGTCCTCCTATGAACAAAACTTCAAAATTCCCTTTTGAAATTTTATTATAGCTATCTTTAATAGCCTCTATCTCTTTTTCTCTTCCATAATATTTATTAGATATTAAAAATTTATCTGTAATATCATTTTTCCCTATTTCAAATCTGTTTATAAATCCATTTTCTGCAATATCAGAAATACATTTTTCTAAATCAAATAATATTCCTTCATAACTTTGATATCTATCTTCTGGATTTTTATTTAATAATTTTAAAATTATATCTGAAATTATTTCAGGTATTCCAATAGAGATATCATTTAATTTTAATGGCTTTTTCGCTAAATGAAAATATATTATTTCTGATGGAACATTTGAAATTATTGGCATTTTTCCTGCTAACATTTCATAAAATATAATACCAAATGAATAAAAATCACTCCTATAATCAACACTTCTTGCTAATCTTCCCGTTTGTTCAGGAGATATATATGGCAAAACCATAAGTGGAAAATCAATTTCCTCTAAAGCATTATAAACCTTAAAATCAACTTTAAAATTAAATTCAAAATTCAAAATTTTCATCTCATTGGTTACCAAATTATACATTATTGAATATGGAGTAATTAACTTATTAATATTATTTATATTACTTATATTACTTATATTTTTAGAAATAGATAATATTTTTATTGCAACTTTTAAAAATTTATCTATATTTAAAAATATTTTTTTATCTACATCTTTTAATAATACTCCTTCGAAATTTTCCATAGTGAAATAATCTATATTTTCTTTTGTTACATAATCAATTGGTTTTATTATATCATCTACTTCTTCAGATGATTTTTTTAATAAATTGTACTCATCTTTAAGTTTCATCTCTTCTTTTTTGTTATCTGATTTTTCCAACAATTTTATCAAAATTCTTTTATTCTCCACATTATCCCATACTCTATATATTTTAATATTTTTAAGTTCCCAGATTTTCTCTTTTATTTCATATCTATTATCTAACATCTCCATAATATCTCCTCTCTAAAACAAAGGGCTATTCAGTGCCAAATTTTGTTTCTATACAATAATTTCTAATGTAATTTTAAATACTTTTCAGACCTCATCTCCACCCCTTCTCCCAATGTCGTCAAGTTAATGACAATTTATAATTTTATATCGGGTTTGCCAACGGCAAAACCCCTACATTATAAAATAAATTAATACTGTAGGGGCTTGCCGTTGGCAAGCCCAGTTCTTAGCTTGATGACATTGCCCCTTCTCCTCTCTTAGGAGAAGGGAGCAAAACAACAAACCCAATATCCACACTATAGTTTCCTCCTAAGTTAGGAGAAAACGACAACAAGGAATGAGGTCTGTTAGCATAAATTATTCTTGTAAGGGCAATTCATGAATTGCCCCTACACAAAAGCTAGATATTTTCAATTCTTTACTCTTTTTTAGAAAAAATCAAATCTTCTATTTTAAATGTCATATCTATCCCTAACATTTTTTCCCAATTTTTTCTTGTTTGATAATCCAAATTATATATATTATTAAGCTCAAGATAACAAGACAAATCACATTGGTTACAATCACAACTATCATCAAAACTACTTACCATACAGGTATTATCCTGCTCTCCTGCACTATTAACTGTTGTTAGCAGCCAATAATCACACTTTTTTTTCTTTCCTACACTTTTTAATGTTTTATATGAATTAAAAATATTATATCCCTCTTTTTTTAATTTCATAATAAATTCTGCACTTTCTATCTTTTCTTCTTTGCTCATAGAAGAAACGTCTGTACTTTTATATCCATATAACCAATTAAAATATATTGGAAACTCTTTAAATTCTTCCACAAATTCTTTTATATTATACTGATTAAAAGAGTTTATCATTGATAAAATAACTATATTTTTATCTCTGTTAGCTAATATATTCTTTTTTATAATATTATAAATATTTTCTCCTCTTACTTTTTCATGAAACTCTTTAGTGCCATCAACACTTATCCAAACTGTATCTGAATTAATATGTGAAAAATCATTCACTCCATTAGTAATAGTAATCGTATACAATTTTAACAATTTACTATAATTAATAATCTCTTTAATATCTTTTCTTAATGTAGGTTCTCCTCCTTCAAAAACTACAATTTTTATTCCACTTTTCTTTAATTCCAATAACTTACTTTTCCATTCTTGTGTTGATAAAACTCTATTTTTTTCACTTCTTATAGAAGGATTACACATTTTACAGTTCAAATTACATACATTTATAATTTTTATATTTGCTACAATAGGAGATTTTATCCCTAATCTCCATTTTATTTGCCTATGAATTAAAGACATATCCATATTTAATAACCCCTTTACATTATTTTTTCAATTGAATCTATTATTCTTGAGACAGTCCCTTCCAATTTATCGCTCAATTCTTCTTTTAACCATTTAATATCTTCAACAGTAAATATCTTTTTCAAAATATCAAATTCTAAATTTTTAATTAATTCTACAATTATTGAAATAATATCTTCTGTTGTTATTGTAAGCGTAAATGTTTTTTCGCAATATATAAATCCAATTTTATTAAAAAGAAGAATTATTTTATCCAATAATTCTGTATCTCCAATTGATAAAATTCTCGTAGCTACCTTATTAAAAAGTATTTGGAATTTTTCATCTGTTTTTAATCCAATTAAAGAGTCTAACGTATCTTTATCAAATTCATTTTTTTCAAAAGCAGTTATCAAATTTCTAGCATATCTTTTATAATTTTTTACAATAAATGCAAATCCCCACCCACAAGGTGTTGTCCAACATGCAGCATCTCCTACAAATGTTACATTGTCTTCTGCTATATATTGTGATACTCCACCTGATGGATACCATCCATATTTTATTTCTTGAATTTCGCAATCATTATATTTTGACATAACTTTTTTTTCTTTCATTACTTCATTAAAAGTATCTTTCATTATGTCAAATGAAACCTGACTATCTTTCAAAAAAAGTATTAACGGAAATGAACTATTTTCATCTAAAACTTCATATTCAAACACTGGCCTGCCTTCATTAAGTGATGTACTAACATCTGGATTAGTGTTTTTAAATGTCTGCCAAAACATATAATCTCCAACTTTCATATCTTGAGGAATTCCATCTTTATGTTTCATTATTGCTCCATATACAGACCACCAATAAAGTTTTTCATCTTTCAAATGATATTTTTCTCTTATTAACGAATCATATCCAGAAGCATCTACTAATAATTTAGATTCAAAATTTCCTTTAGTTGTATGTATAGTTACTGGATACTCTTTTTCTTTTTCTACTTGATGATCTAAATAATTACATTCCAACAATATCTCAGAACTGTTTTTTGTAATTATTTCACCCCAGTATTCCAGTACCTCATGTTCTTTTATATAAAGATATCCACCCTCTAATTCACTTTCCCATGCTTTATCTTTAACTCCTGTAAAAGTATCCGCCAAAAATCTTTTTACTCCAGGATAAGTATATTCTAAAATATCACCTGCTTCTCCAATATCACAAACTTCTTTTGGTACAAACCAAGACTTTGTAGTTTTTGAAATAGAAGATTTCCCATCAACCACCAATACTTTAAGCTCTTTAGATAATTCTGAGGCAACAGATAATCCTGCAGGACCTGCCCCCACTACTATTACATCATATTTTTTAATTTCTAACATAAATTTTTCACTCCCCTTTTATTTTAATTTTATACTTTTAATTTTAACACATAAATTTAGAATAATCAAAATTTCATTTTTTAATACAAAAGACGAACATTTTAGTTCGCCCCATAAATAAATTATATCAAAATTTCTTTTTCACTTCATCAATCTCCTATTCCCCTTTTATATATTGCATCTGTACATCATGCAGTGTTATTGCTCCTGCTGTCACAGCGACTATATTCTCTGAACCAGGAGAAGGTTGATACATTCCAGGAGACTTTACACTTATTTGACTTTTACCTTCTGGAATCCCATATAAAGTATATTTCCCATTAGTATCTGCTACTGTAAATTGATACTCCTTACTCCCCTCTTGGCCCCATACAACTAAAGAATGTCCACACAATTCTTTATTAAATCCACTTATTCCACCTTTAATCGTTCCATATTTTATTGTTGTATCTTCTCTTATTTCAACACTCACTTCTTTATTACTTGAAAGATTTATCCTTCCAGTAGAATATGCTGTATAGCCATCTTTAAAAGCATATATATTGATATTTCCACCTGGAATTTTATCAAATACAAAGACTCCATTTGAATCTGTAACTTTCTTAAAACTTTCTCCAGAAAAAACTCCATTTACAATTACAGTTACCCCTTCTAAAATTTTCCCTGTATTATCTCTAGCTACTCCATTTATAGAATAAATTTTATCAGAGGCCTTTGGTGTTAAATATCCTATTAAATTTTTCTGTCCATAACTAAATACAGATACTCCAGTTTCTCCATAATACCCATCTTTCTTCATACTATATCCATCTCCAGAGGCTTTTGGTATAATATAAGGTTGAGTCTCGCTATCTCTTACTAGCGGGAAATATCCATCATTGTCAGTTACAAACGTTACATCTTGAACTCTTATTGTTACTTGTCCTAAAGTTTGATTGGTTAATATATCTTTAACATATCCCTCTATTATTCCCACTTTTTTCACTTCTGGAAATCCGCCAAAACATCCTCCTAAAGTAATTGATAATATTATAACTAAAATTATTTTTTTTCCCATTTTACTCATTTATCACACCTCTTCTATTTATATATTTCCCTTCTATTATAATCGAATTTTAAAAAAAAAACTTGAGAGCAAATACTCTCAAGTTTTAAATTATTTAACTGTTATACCTATTGTTGCTGTTCCAATATTACCATTTACATCTGTAACTGTTAATGTAGCAGTATAACTTCCTGCAGTTGAATATGTATGTTCAGGACTTGCAGAACCATTTGGAGCCGTTCCATCTCCAAAATTCCATGAATATGATTTTATCATATAATTATCACTTGAACCACTTCCATCAAAAGCAATCCTACCGCCTACACTTATAGTGGTTATTCCATCTCTTACTCCTGCTATAGCCACTGGAGCTATTGTATCTTGTACTGTAATCAGTATCGTTGCAGTTGCAGGCCCATTGTTACTCATATCATTGACCTGTAATGTAACTTTATAAATTCCTGGTTTATCATATGAATGATGTATTATTCCGCCAGGTACAGATTCATCTACTCCATTAGCACTATCAAAATCCCATGAATAATATCTTATTTTATCATTATCAGTTGAACCAGTTCCATCAAATACTATATCTTCTCCAATTTCCACTGTAGTTTTAGAAGCTGAGATCACTGCTACTGGTGGCACAGTATCATCTACCGTTATGACATCTCCATATCTAGGGAGATTATCCGTCAAAACTTCTTTTGATATATCATCATATCCTGTTGCTTCTCCTGAAATTATTATATCTCCTAACAAATCTGTTCCATCACCAATATTTTCTCTTAATTTATAATATCCAGTTAAAGTCAATACACTTCCTTTTAACAAAATTGTATTATCTCTTATTGTCGTATCTGTTAAAGTCCATCTATCTGATACATCTACTCCGTTTTGTGTAAATACTGCTTTTATACTTGTTATTTTCACATCTTCATTCCCACTGTTTTCTAAATCAAATTTTATAGGTATTCCATCTCTTCCAGGTTTTACATTCTCCCAATCACAATAAACATTTTTAAGAGCCAAAGCTCCTGGCAATTTTATATCCACAGTATAATTTTTTTCTAAATCACAAATTGTAGCTTCATTTGTATTTTGATTTATAGGTGTTTCTACTACTTTAAATTTCACACTTCCTATTCTTGGAACTGTAGGTGCATTTAATTTCCAAATAGCTTTTTGTCCAACAGGAACAACTTTTTCAATTGTCTCTCCCGCAGCTAATTTCAAATCTGCAACACTTGATATATCTATTGCTACTTTTACATTCCCAGAAACTACATTACTATTTGCATTATTTGCTATTGCATACATAGAAAATTCTTTTCCTGTTCTTAATAATCCATCATTTCCACCATAATTATCTGTTTCTATACCAACTTCTAAGTTTAATTTTGATTTTTCCTGTACAGTTAATGGAATCACTTTTTCCGTACTAACAAAACTTATCTCTTGTTTTGTTTTGCTATCCACAGGCTTTTTAGTTATTTTTAATTTTATATTCCCAACTATTGGAATTTTACTAGCTTTCAATGTCCATGTCATTTGCTTGTTCATTGTTAATGTTGTTTTTGAAACCCCAGATAATAATGTTATTCCATCTAAATCAGACAAATCTAATTCTATTTCTCCTTGAGTAGAAAATGTTAATTCTCCATTATAATTTACAATTCCATATACTGTAAATTCTTGTTCTGTCTCAACTACTCCATCTTTTGCTCCCTCAGGAGAAGCAATCCATAAATTTAAACTTCCAGTCCCTTTAGCTAATACTTTCACTGTATCCAAAACTTCTGCTCCACTGTCGCTTATTTTCAGCCCAAAACTATTACTCAATATCGCATTTACAGTTGCGTCACAAAATACGTCTCCTGTTGTTGCTGTTGAAGCTAAATTATACCTTTTTGATATAGTTCCTAATCCCCCTGCTGGTATTGTAGTTAATCTATCTGAATCCCCTGTGGCTTGCCACTCTGACGACACATCTGTCCCATCTGGTTTATAAAATTTACCAACTAAAGATTTTATTGATACCTCTACACTAGTATAGTTTTGTACAGTATATCTAATTAATATGTTTGATTGTCCTGGTGCAACTGTTTCATAAACTGCATCTACACTTTTCAACTTAACTTTTGCTTTGCTAGAGTCCACTACTGTAAAAGCTGGACTTTGAACTCCTGTTGAAGCTCCATTTTCTCCTAAAAATTCTACTTTTGTATTTGCATACATTAATTTTGTATAAAAATTTCCTTCTATTGTTCCAGGTAATATTGTATAAGTTTCTGTAAAAGTTATTGTAGAGTTCGCTGCTATTTTATCTGGCATATCTGTATTTGTAATTGTAAAACTTTCGTTTTTATCATTTGTTGTTACATATCCAGGTGTTGTATTAAATACAGGTTTCGTTAATAAAGAATACTCTTTATCGCTTGAATTTGTTAAATTATATATAACTTTTATCGAATCTCCAATATTATAACTTGATTTATCTGTTTTCACATAATTTAATTTAACATCAATGTTTTGAGTTGTATTTGTAGTTGTAAATTGATAAATAGCACTAGAGTTTGATATTTTACCCGTTTTTTTATTATATGCACTTACAGAAAAAGTATACTTTACCCCCTCTTTTAAACTTGAATAATATAACTTTTTATTTGACACATACTCATCAGATTCCAATATATTTTCCGCTACGCTATTTCCTTCTCCCTGCAAGTCATAATGATATAAAAAATCATCTGAACTATATCCATCCTGTGAAGCTAAAAATTGAAATACTACAGATGTAGATGCCCCTGATATAGGTGGCTTACTTAATATTCTAATTATAAGATTACTGTCTTTTCCACCAGAACTAATCACATCTTTTGTTGTTATTTGACTCTGATCTGTATTTGTTGTAACAGTATTTAATTTATTACTACTATCGCTAGAAAAACATCCTCCAAAACTAAAAACTAATAAAAATAACAACACTCCTTTTTTCCACATAATAATCTCCCCCTAAAAATATAAAATCCATATCCAAAATATCCTTGTTTATGAACAGCTTAAAAATAACTTCCATATTTATTTTTTAAAAGTTCTTTAAACCATTTCTTATTATAAAATTCTAGAATACCATTCATTAAATATCCTTTATCTTTACTCCTAATTTATCGACATATTTTCTATTTTCTTAATTGAAAAATATAATAGTATCTACAAATTTTTTCAATTAATTTTAATATATTTATTTTGTTATGTACCTTACATAACATATTTACGATTATAACTCAAAAATGTAATTTTCTAAAACTATATTTTTATTCATCAGTATTAATCTATGTTTATCTCATGGTTTTAAAAAATTTTTTCTTTGTGTAACTTTGCGTTCTTCTTTCTTTGTGCTGAAATTATTTTTCTAACAAAAAATAAAAAAAACAGGAAAATTTCCTGTTTATAATTTAAATTTTAATTTATGGAGGCGACGAGCGGATTTGAACCGCTGAATAAGAGTTTTGCAGACTCCTGCCTTACCACTTGGCCACGTCGCCATAAAAGTGGTGCCCAGACGCGGAATCGAACCACGGACACGGGGATTTTCAGTCCCCTGCTCTACCGACTGAGCTATCTGGGCATAATCTAAAAAAAAAAAGCCAAAAGGCCTTGTGTATCAATGGCGGGGCCGACGAGGGTCGAACTCGCGACCTCTGGCGTGACAGGCCAGCGCTCTAACCAAACTGAGCTACGACCCCAAGGTATAAATGGTGGGAACAACAGGGCTCGAACCTGTGACCCCCTGCTTGTAAGGCAGGTGCTCTCCCAGCTGAGCTATGCTCCCTTTATCGCAAAATGATTATACTATATATCTTAATCTTTATCAATACAGCTTACACCTAGTTTTGACACTATACAAGAGATTATTTCTTTATACACTGTTTTTCGCTCTATTTCTTACGATACATATATTTACACATAGATAAAACTTTTGCTGCTTTTATCTATATTATCACTTTTATTAATAAAAAAAGAAGCTATCTTAAATATTATTTAAAATAGCTTCTTTTTATTTATTTTATTTTAATTTACTTTTTAAATCTTCATCCAAAATTTCAACTTTTACTTTTGGTCCTAATTCTTTTTTTAATTTAGATATTTTATCAGCAACTTTTTCATTTAAAAAATTATAAATAACTTCATCTTTTTTCTCCTCTAAAGTAGCTGCTTTAAATGGAGTATAACCTGTAAGATTTAATATATAATCCCCTTTATCTGTAGATATTACTTTAAAATCTCCTTTTTTCATTTTAAATAGTTCTTCAGTTAATTTTTTATCGTATCCTACACCAGCTATATATCCACCTTTTTCTATTGAATCTATCTCTTTTTTAGTAGAAGCTTCTGAGTATTTTTTCATAGCTTCATCTATTTTTATTTTTCCTGATTGTATATCTTTTAATATACCATTTGCTTTTTTAGTTAATTCTTCTTTTGTTTTAGCTCCTACATCTTCTTTTATTAAAATATGACTTGCTTTTACTTTTTTATCTTTTGTATTAATATCTTC